>CAYJNF010000226.1:0-1381 GCA_964370915.1 uncultured Chitinophagales bacterium | reverse complement strand
GGTATCCAGCCACGTCGGACGTCCGGTCTTCACATTGCAAAAGCCACACGAGCGAGTGCACACGTCGCCGAGGATCATGAATGTTGCCGTGCCTGCGTTCCAACATTCGGCCATGTTCGGACAGCGAGCCTCTTCACAAACTGTGTGGAGCCTTTGTCCTGTGATGAGATGTTTCAGGCGTGAGAACTCTTCGCCCGATGGTATTTTTATTTTCAGCCAATCGGGTCGCTGCTCTCTAAATCCTGAGTGCGGCCCCGAAGGGGCAAGCGAAGGATCTCGCGGTTGCTCGATTGGAATCTCTTGAATTATCATCCGTCTCTCAATTCTGAACGAAGCGAAGAATCTCACAGCCTACTCACATCAGAGGGCGAGATTTTTTTTGGGGGGGAGTGGCGCCTACAGCGCCACTCCCTCAAAATTTTGTAACCCCTTTACTATCTCTTCCAGGAACATGCCTCCCAGAGCGCCATCAACAATCCGGTGATCAAACGACAGCGTAAAAAATGCCATCGAACGAATCGCTATCATGTCATTCACCACTGCAACACGCTTCTTGATCGCGCCGGTTCCGAGAATTGCAACCTGAGGTTGATTGATGATCGGTGTCCCAATTAATGTTCCGAACACGCCATAGTTTGAGATCGTAAACGTACCACCCTGAATGTCATCAGGAGTGAGTTTCTTGGTGCGCGTGCGCGTCGCCAGATCATTCACAGCACGGGCAAGTCCCAGAAAATTCTTCTCCTCGGCATTCTTGATCACCGGGACAATCAATCCGTTCTCCGACGCCACAGCGAGTCCAAGATTGATGAAATTCTTCTTGATGATCTTATCCCCTTCAATCGTTGTGTTCACAAGAGGATATTTCTTGATCGCATTGATGACAGCTTTGATGATGTACGGCGTAAATGTGAGCTTGAAGCCTTCCTTCACTTCAAACGAAGCGGCATTAGCTGCACGATGTTTGACAATCTCCGTCATGTCGACCTCGTGCACGGCGGCGACATGCGGTGACGTTTGCACACTCTTGATCATGTGCTCAGCCATCTTCTGCATCACGTTCGTCATCTGCAGAATCTCATGCTGCGGTGCGGGATACTTCGTGCGGAGTTCAGGGACTTCAACTGGTTTGGCGGCAATTGCAACAGGGACTGTGGCTTGCGCCATTGGTACAGCGGCAGTTGCAGAAGGAGATGCTGAACGTTGTGGAATCGCAGCACCGCTCTTTTTTGCATTGACATACGCAAGAATGTCTTTCTTCGAAACCCGTCCGCCTTCTCCAGTTCCTGGAACCAACTCGAGTTCCTGCATGGAGATTCCTTCTTCCCGTGCAATGTTCAAGACTAGTGGCGAATAGAATCGCACTGATGCGGGAGCAGAT
>CAYJNF010000225.1:0-6518 GCA_964370915.1 uncultured Chitinophagales bacterium | reverse complement strand
AGTCGCTTACCTCGACATCGCACGGCGCGGGACGCCGCATGTCGCGCAAGCAGGCTTCGAAAACCTACACGTGGAAGGAGACGAAGGAGTTTCTCGAAAAGCAGGGCGTGAAACTTCTCTCGGCTGGACTCGATGAAGTACCCTGGGCGTACAAGAACATCAACGACGTGATGAACGCTCAGCTCGATCTCGCAAGACCGCTCGCGAAGTTCATGCCGCGACTTGTGAAGATGGCGCCAGCGGGAGAGAGACCGGAAGACTGAAGCGCTGCTTGCAAGCGCAACAACAGGAGAGACGGGTATATATGAAAAAGACACAACTCACGCTCGTTCAAGGCGACATCACGCTACAGGATGTCGACGCGATTGTCAACGCCGCGAACTCAAGTCTGATGGGTGGTGGTGGAGTTGACGGCGCGATTCATCAAGCAGGCGGCCCGCAGATTCTTGAAGAATGCAAAGCGTACGTTGCGAAGCACGGCAGACTTCCTGCCGGCGAAGCAATGATCACGTCCGGCGGACGATTGAAAGCGAAGTATGTTGTTCACACGGTTGGCCCCGTGTGGCAAGGCGGATCGAACAAGGAAGACGAATTGCTAGCAAATGCCTATCGTAACTCGTTGCGCGTTGCAGTCGAGAACAACGTGAAGTCGGTCGCGTTTCCATCCATCAGCACTGGCATCTACGGCTTCCCCATCCAACGCGCCGCAGGAATCGCGGTCGAAGCGGCAAACCGATTTGCATCGAAAAACTCTTCACTGAGAGAAATTCGTTTCGTTACGTTCAGCAAACCCGATCTTGAAGTCTACCGACAGTTGTTCACGTCATACAACGAAGAACACTGAAGTGACGGATGATTCGGAAAGGGAAGCTCAAAATCGTCCTTTTCCGTTTTTTCTTGCATCGCAGACGTACTTCGCCTACCTTTTTATCACCAAACAATATCCACTATCGCTTTTCTGATGCAGCAGATCAATTCGACGCTTGTTCACCGAATACTTCCACCCGAACAACCACTTGGGGATCTTCATCCGGCAATCATCTTCATTCATGGCCGCGGTGCCGATGAAGAGGATTTGCTCGGCCTGTCCGGGCATCTCGATGATCGCTTCCTGTCGATTGCAGTTCGCGCGCCGCACCGCTTTGAGTTCGGCGGCTACACGTGGTACGAGATTCTTGACATGGGTGGCAAACCCGACGTAAAAATGTTCAAGGAAAGCTATGACAAGCTTTCGCAATTCATCCATGACGCGCTTGAGCAGTATCCGATTGATCCGCATCGATTGTTTCTGTTCGGTTTCAGTATGGGGACCGTGATGTCGTACGCGCTTGCACTCACGCAGCCGCATCTCTTTGCTGGTGTTGTTGCCAACAGCGGGTATCTTGCCGAAGAGACTCATCTCTCGTACCAATGGAACGAGATTGCTGGCAGGAATCTGTTCATCGCTCACGGTCGTCAGGATCCCGTCGTTCCAGTTCAGGCTGCGCAACGAGCGCGACTTCTTTTTGAGAACGCACAAGCCCGGCTGAAGTACAAAGAGTACGAGATGGCCCATCAGATCAGTGACGAAAGCCTTGCCGATATCGCTGGATGGCTGAAGCAACACATCCAATCACCAATCGATCATCATCATGCCCCAGAATGAAGTTCTGATGTTCATTTTGTTCAATGCATTCATCATCGGGTTGCTCGCGCTCGATCTTGGCGTATTCCACAAAAAGGACAAACCCGTAGGCGTCAAGGAGGCAGCGGCATGGAGCGCGGTTTGGATTGTCCTCTCGTTCGTCTTCAATTTCGGATTGTTCTTCTGGGTGCGAGGCAACACCGGCAGCACCGAGGTGGCGACGCGTGTAAGTCTGGAGTTTCTGACCGGCTATCTCGTCGAGAAGGCATTGTCGGTGGACAACATTTTCGTCTTCATTGTCATCTTTTCGTACTTCGGCGTGCCGGCGAAGTATCAACACAAAATCCTCTTTTGGGGTGTCATGGGGGCGCTGGTCATGCGCTCGATATTCATCGTACTGGGTGCGGCCTTGATATCGCAATTTGAATGGATCCTGTACATCTTTGGTGTAATCTTGATTGTGAGCGGATGGAAGATGGCATTCAGCGACGGTGAGCAGGTGCACCCCGAGAAAAATGTGTTCATCAGATTGGCGAAGAGACTGTTTCCGGTCAAGGTGGGCTTTGACTCGCCGAAGTTTTTCGTGCGCGAACACAAGAAGCTTCATCTTACCACGATGTTTCTGGTGCTGCTCACGGTGGAAACCACAGATGTTGTCTTTGCTGTCGATTCGATACCGGCCGTGTTTGCCGTGACGCGCGATCCATTCATAGTCTATTCCTCGAATGTGTTTGCAATTCTGGGTTTACGCGCGTTGTACTTCCTGCTCGCCGGAGTGATGAATACCTTCTACTATTTGAAGTATGGGCTTTCGCTGATTCTTGTCTTCGTCGGACTCAAGATGATTGCGGAAGAATTTGTTCACGTCCCCATTGGGGTATCGTTGGGTGTTATCGGAATTGTGCTCGCTGCATCCATCGTGCTCTCATTGGTGAGAAACCGAAGGCGGGCAACGTAATCTCTTTCTTCATCGAACCACACGACACGAAGGAGGCAAGATGCATGACCTCGCGCGCATGATCAGAGCGTGGCTCAGCGGAACGTACCGCGTGTTTCCCTGGCTGACGCTGTTGGTTTTGATCCTCGTTGGCGTCTATGCCATCAACCCGTTCGACCTCATTCCGGACTTCATTCCATTTGTTGGTGTGATTGACGACGCGGCGATGCTTGGCTTTCTGGTGCGGTCGGTGATGAGGGATGTGCGGAAGTTCAGAGAGTGGGAACATGCGCGCACAGAAAGGAGTGAGTCACACAATGCCGAATTCACCGAGATCAAGGATGAGCCAAAGAGCACGAAAGCTCACATAGAGGAGAAGGGACGCATGTGAACACATCGTCACTCATTCACTCATGACCGCAGCCGTTCAAATTCAATGCACGAGTCATTCCCCGATCACATTGCCTAACACCTAAGTTGCAACTTCCTTCCACTCACCGATTCGCATTCGCCGCTAACCATTTGTAGGAGCCACGGTTACCGGTCGAGCACCATCCCATCCCCGATTGTAGAAGTCGCCGTGAATTATTTCCTGAAGAATGCCACCATCGCGTTGGAGGAGATAGGTGATTCGTTCTTACGCATCCCATTCTACACTTTTCCTTCGTGTGGTCCGATGGCACACCACTTGAGACAGAGAGTACAGCCGGCAAATTGAGCACACGCCCCCAGAAAATCAGCTTCCGGAAAACAGTAATCCCTCACTCAACGAGTTCAGAAAGAAACACACAATCGCGCGGGACATCACTGTTCCGCAACGAAATTCAATTCAGCGTACACTCACTACTATTGGAAAGTCCTATATGCTCAAAGTACTTCTCTCATTTGCTTTCGCAGCAATGGTTCTCGCGGGGTGCTCTCAACAAGGCAATCCTGTGAATGGCGATTTGCAGAGCGGTGAGGCGGCAAGCCAGCACGACAATATGATTACACCGGTCATGACCGGTGCGGAGACAACCGCGACAACACTCTTCGTCGCGCTTCCCGACTACAACGCGGTTGAAGGAAGTACGGAAGTTACGCAGTTCGTGACTGTGGCCGCCGGCGGTAACATCAAATTGAATGTGAAGTATTTGAAGCAGGGTGAAACCAAAGCCAGCATCTCTGCCACAATCAAATTCCAGCCCGGAACACTTACTCAGGATCAGAACATTACTGTCCGCCTCGATCCGACAACGCTGGGGTTCGAATTCCTGCCGCACGGCATAACGTTTGACAAGCCTGCACTTCTGACAATCGATGTTGACGGACTTGATCTCACGAACTTCGAGCAGGGCACCGATCTCTGGTATGTTGAGAATGGTCAGTTCACCGAATCATATCAGGCGGCAAAGATCAAGCTTGACATTCCCAAATGCATGTTGACAGCAAAGGATATTGCGTTACGGCACTTCTCGCAATATGTATTTGGGAGAATGTACTAAGGGGAAAAAAAAACAGGGAAACTGGTTTCCATCTCCGCAACTCTCAACACATAAGAATGCCCGCCAGGTTGTTGTGGCGGGCATTATCTTATCGTGGATTCGCTCCTGCGTGTGGTCACCTCAACTCCACTTTACGGTTTCGTGTAGAAGACAACGCGGTACGCCTGCGGCAACGTTTCGCCCTCATAGTCCCGGATGTGCTGTGGGATGACGATTTCATAGCGAGCATTTGCGCTCAGGTTCTCCAACACAAAGTACAAAGCCCGCTCGGGCGTGTTTCTCCCATCAACAATTATGCGAATAGAAGAGTGAATTCTTGCTGGTGGTGTTATCGTAAGAATCGAATCGTGCGGAGGAAGATAGTCGTCAAATGTGAGTTGCCCATGATAGCCGTATGGAAACCCGGAGACGGAGATTGTATCGCCATGACGGGGCCGCGACCCGATGAGCTGGAATGGAACTGAGTCGTGTGCGATTGAAAAACGATACGTAAGGTCTTCTTTCATTCCATGTCCGGCGGGATCGGACAGCGTTCTCGGAATAAACACCTCGACAGTTTTCCCTGGTTTCCAAATAAACGGTCCGAGGCACGTGGTGCGTACTTCAGAAGGAGTCAATCCGCAACCGACGTAATTGAGAATCGTCGTCGTGTCGTCTACATATCGCAATCTTATCCTTTCGAATTCAATTCTGTGCAGATCGCGGTCGAACTCTATCGTAATGAACCTTCCTTTATCGACATTGAGTTCATTTTGGGCGGGGTTCATTCCGACCACCCCGATGTACTGCGGATTCTCGCCCTGATCCTTACACGAAACGAACCAGAGCACAAGAACAAACAGTAACGTTGTATTCTTCATGGCTGGACCTTTCAGTCAGGTGGAACGGCAGGTAGTTCTGATCGATCACCAATACAAACAGCCCGCTTCATTGATGAAGCGAGCCGTTTGTTGTTACTCTTGCTTTTTTTCTATTCGTAAACCGTCTCAAGTTTTGGCGCAACCTGAGCCGACGTTCCGTTGCCATCCTCACCGGGTTCCTGCGCGTCGCGTACGGCCATCGCAGTCACGTTCACAATGTCGGTGACTTCGTTGCCGGGGATCAGCAGATACACGGGCTTGCGCATGCCGAGCAGCATCGGACCGTACAACTCCGCTCCGCCCAGCTTCGCCAACAGCTTGTACGCAATGTTTGCCGATTCAAGGTTCGGCATCACGAGCAGGTTCGCACCTCCCTTGAGTGTGCTGAACGGATACAGCACTTCGAGAATGTCCGGCGACACGGCAGCGTCTGCCATAATCTCTCCGTCCACCATGAGTTGCGGTGCACGTTTCTTTACAAGCTCGGCTGCCTTTGCCATCTTCTGCGCCGATGGGTGGAGCGTGCTGCCGAAATTACTGAAGGAGAGCATCGCGATGCGTGGTTGAATGTCGAAGCTGCGAACTTTTTCAGCCGCGAGAATTGCGATCTCGGCGAGTTGTTCGGCCGTCGGATCGAAATTCACCGTTGCGTCGGTAATAAACTTCACGTCGTTCTTGAAGATCAGCATGTACAGTCCGGCAATGGTGCTGATACCGGGAAGCGGCTTGATCACCTGAAGCGCCGGGCGAATAGTCTCAGGATACGATTGCGTCAGGCCTGCGACGATGCCATCGGCATCGCCTGCCTGCACCATCATCATGCCAAAATCAATGGAGCGCTGGAGATGATTCCGTGCATCCTTCTGGGTCATCCCTTTGCGTTTCCGCAGATCGTAGAATTTGCTCACGTACTCATCGAATTTTGGCGCGTTCGTCGGTTCAATAATCTCCACCCCATTGAGGTCGAGGTCGAGCATCTTGACCTTCTCGCGAATAGTTTCCTTGTTCCCGATGAGGATGGGCTTTGCGATCTCTTCGTCCAGAATAATCTGGCTTGCGCGGAGGACTTTCTCTTCGGTGCCTTCGGGGAACACAATCCGCTTGGGTGCACGTTGCGCTTTGTGGATAATGCTCCGCATGATCTCTTTGCCGCGTCCGAACCGGCTTTCCAATGAATCGCGATACGCGTCAAGATTTTCAATCGGTTTGCGGGCAACGCCCGTTGCCATTGCTGCTTTCGCGACCGCAGGCGCTTCCCACAACAACACGCGCGGATCGAGCGGCTTTGGAATAATGTAGTCGCGGCCGAACTTGATCGGCTTGCCACCATAGGCCTTGATGACGGAATCGGGAACGTCTTCCTTTGCCAGCGTCGCCAGAGCGTTGGCAGCGGCGAGTTTCATCTCGTCGTTGATGGCGCTTGCCATGCAATCCAGCGCGCCGCGGAAGATGAAGGGGAAGCCGAGCACGTTGTTGACTTGATTGGGATAGTCGGAGCGCCCCGTTGCCATGATCACATCTTTACGCGCGGGAAATGCATCTTCCGGCGTAATTTCCGGATCGGGATTGGCCATGGCGAAGATGATCGGATTATCCGCCATGCTCTTCACCAT
>CAYJNF010000224.1:0-6518 GCA_964370915.1 uncultured Chitinophagales bacterium | reverse complement strand
TCGCGAGTCCCAGTCCCATGCCGTCGGTCTTTGTGGAGAAATTTGGCTGAAAGAGCTTTCCCTTGATCTCGTCGGGAATGCCAACGCCAAAATCACGAATTCGAATTTCCACATCGTGATTCTGTTGTTCCGTCGACACGATCATCTTTCCTTCGCCATTCATTGCCTGAATGCCGTTGCGAAGAATGTTGATGAAGGCTCTCCTGAGTTCTTCCCGATCCGCCATAATCGGTGGGATGTGCTGACCGAACCGGACCTCGAATCTCACTCGACTATCCTGCTCGAAGAGGTACACGGCCTCACGCAACACATCATTGATACTGCACTTCTCGAGACGTGCATTCGGCATGCGCGCAAAGCTCGAAAACTCAGATGCGATTCTGCTCAGCGCGTCGACCTGACGAATGACCATCTGACTTACCTCTTCGAAAATCTCATCAAAATTCTCCACTCTGTCCTTATATGTCTGGCGAAGATGCTGAAGAGCAAGCTTCATGGGTGTGAGGGGATTCTTGATTTCGTGCGCGACCTGCTTCGCCATTTCCTTCCAGGCAAGCTCGCGCTCATACTGGACGAGATTTTCGCGGCTACGCTTCAGATCCTTTGTCATCATTGCGAAGGAGCGAATCAACTCACCGATCTCCCCTTCCGCGCGAGCCTGCACACGCACATCAAGATCTCCGAGCGACAAACGTTTGGTAGCCTTCGTGAGTTCATGAATGGGGGCAGCAATTCGATTGGCAAATGTTGTTGCGATGAGAGTAATCACAACAAAGATAATCGCCGACACACCGAACAGCACCGCGTTGATTTGGGCAACTTCACGATCAATCTCCTCTTGCCGGTACAGGGTCGGAACGGAAATCACTCCCGCTACGCTTTCTCCGGCGTCAAGCACCAGCCGATAACCCACCGCATACTGGTACAGCCCGATACTTTCCTTCTCGAGATGAAATCTGGTCCCACGAAGATAAATGTTCTCGTATGCCGAACCGCTCAATCGGCGATCAAGGATGCCCGATTCAAACAACTCCAGCCTGCTACTTCCGCGGAGCGTTGTCCCGACATAGAAATTGAAATCCGTCTTGATCCGAGAAGCCAACCGCTGTGCAACGAGGGCAACATCCGCTTTCGGTGCAGCGGTATCCTGCGCGACCTCGAACCGGTACAACTCCTCCACGGCGTCGATCTCATGACCAAGGCGATCAGCCATGTTCTCCATCAAACGGTCGCTGGCAAACGTCCGCGCGTAGAGGGCAATCACAACAACCGGAATGGTCGCGGTGAAAAGAAGTGCCGCAAGCAATCTGTCCCGAAATGTCAACCGATACGGCCTCCGCTGAATCCACAGCACGGTCAGCACCAGCCCCCCGACAACCACGAGCACTAGTGCGTAGTAGAGAATCGTTCGCACAATTCCGAACAGATGCCACATCGTGCCGGGCTTCTCCACCCCAAGACTCACGACTTTGCTGTCATGAAACGAGCGTCGTGCGTAAAACACCTCGTACGCCTTGCCACCAATCCGTTCACTATTCCAAAACGACATGACGGTCGAATCAGCAAACCGGCTTCGTACTTCCAGGGGCAATTTATAGAAGACCGGCAATCCAGCGTTGTTCGAAGTAACAACCGTATCACCGCGAAATTCCGTCAACGCTATCGGCCTGTAGAATGTTTCCAAATTCTCCTGTGTGCTTGCCCGAAACACCGTCGGCGCTTCCCCGCGAAACAGGAATTGCTGTGCAACCGACACGACAACCACACCGTGCCCAAGCAGCTGATCGGCCGCGACAATAGGGATTGTGCTTGCGTAGATCTTCACCGCATTCACGCCAGTCCCCACCTCATGCACCTCCACCGAGCTTGACCGGTTCTGCCATGCCGAATCGGCGGCGTTGAGCATGAGCGCTGTCTGTTCGCCGATGGCAAAGCGGCTGAGTTCTTCCCCCGACGGCGAGAACACGGAGAATGCGCAACTGTAGCCTTGTTTGGCAACCGCGCTCTGCGCCCAGCACATAAAAGCAAGTCGCTCAACCTCCTCCCTGTCGCCGTTCATCAACACATCAAACGTTTCGTCAGTCGCAAATGCGTGCAGCGACTCGTTGACGACAAACGTCAACCAGGTATCAACAGGACGCAGAACCTCACGCGCAAAAACTTCCACACGCTCCCTGTCTCGCTCATGAATAAAATCATCGAGCAGCGGATAGAAGACGAGCATCGACAGACCAAAGACAATTCCTGCACTACCCGACGTAATGGGGGGGCGACCGCCCTTGCGCGAATGAAGACGCCACGTCGTATAAATGAGAATACTTCCGAAGAGGAGTCGAATGGCCGTCGACATCAACGGGGTTTCCTGCAGAACACCAAAGAGCATGGACGCTATGACAAACAACAACGAGACGACAACCCACGGCCACCATTCCTGCTTCGTTCCTGATTTCATGTTCCCGAAGAGTGTGACAAGCCATGATGTCACGGCAGTCCCCACGACAATCAGACAGAAACTGATGGCGATGAGATTGAACACCATAAGTGGCAAGTCAAAGGATGGGAGAATAACCGTAGGGTCGTTGAACCGGAGATTGGAATCGAACACTGCACTTCGAATTGTCGCGGCATACGCGCGCAGCAGCAAAAAGATGAATGTCGTTGCACCGGTCCCGTAGAGCAACTTCAAGAAGAAAGGATGTGACTCGAACCAAAGTCCTCGCTCGGTATCCCTCCGACGAACAAAGACCGCGACTGCGGCGGTGTTCAAGAGCAGAGCAAGAGATGAGATTGTCATTTCGCCGATTGACTTGGCAATGCCACCACCGAACTTCGAGGCAAAGTGACTGGGATCGAAGATCGGGGCAAACCAGAACACAGAAGGAATTTCAAGCCACAACAATGCATACCGTACCAGCCATATCAACGCAGTCACGAGAAGAGTCTTCCACACAACAGAATGGAGGACGCGGATTTTCTCAACGGCAACAATGACGGCAATGATAATGAGGAGCAAATGCAGAAACGCATTGACTTTCTGAAAGGTCATGCTTACCGATTCCAGATACGACGAGCGAGACACTTTCAGAATGCTCACAGCTCCCAACTTGCGACCATCGATGCCATTCAGCTCAGCGGAGATATATCTACCGTCCTTTTGCGGTTCCGCCTTTTCGCCGAAGTTGATTTCGACCGGAACGTTGAGTTGTTCAGTCAACTGCTCGGCGAGTCCGGCCCTCGCAATGAACTTGTTGCTTAGCGGATAGTTCACTTCCACTGCCTGCCGCACCAGCACAGCACCGACGATTCTTCCATCGACACGAACAGGAGAAATGACAAACAACTGTGAGTAGATGGGACCGCGGGCAATGTACGACGTGAGAACTCCCTGGAGCGCTATCTGCACTTCGCGACTGTTGACATAGCCGCTTCTTCCGTTCCACGCAATCATCGTTCCGTTGCGGTCAAATACTTCAACGCCAACATCCTGGTTGCGCGACACTTTCACAGCCTGGTCAAAAACGCTCGCGATGTCGGTTGAGCTGCCGAGCAAATACGCGGTCACGTCGGGATGACGGGCAACCTCGGCGGCAATTCTTCGCACACGACGTTGGACGCCGGTCGATGCCGTCTTCACGGCCAACATTTGCTCGTGGCTGGTAACCTCGACAACGCAATCCCAGTCGGATTCCAGATAACGAAGCGTGACGTACTCGGTAAGGCGGGAAAGTGCTACCAGGCCCAAAACAAAAAAGACGATTCGTAAGGATCGTCTTTGAATCGTCTCAAGAGAAATGGCAGATCGAAGCTTTGACAGCATTACGTTTTAGTAAATATTGATTTCAGCAATTACCCACCGCCCCTCTGACTGAACAAGCGAAACGTACACTTGTGCGCTCTCACGTCCGCCCTTATGGCTGAACACCGCACTCCCTGTTGCGTACGGCGTCGTTGCCTCTTCACTGACACTTGTGAATTCAAAACTCACGACCTTGCGGACCTTGAAATATTTCTCAAGAATGTAATACGCATGGTTGGCACTGAAGTAGCCGCTTTCCTCGCCCTTCAGGTTCACCTGTACCTGCGTGGCGAGATACGTGGAAAACAGACTCACGTTGCCTGTTTCAAATCCCTGCTGAATTTCTTCAAAGACGTTTCGAAAATCTCGCTGACGCTCAGTCTGGCCCAGCACTGACGAAAGTGGGAATACGACAGCGAAGAAAACAAGGAGAACCAAACGCATACGCACCATCAATTGTCGCTGCCAAATTAATCGTAATGGAATCAAAAGTCAATTCACCATCCGAATCTATTCACTTCAACCCGATCTGTTCCATTCCGGCAATCTTCGTTCGAAGCGATTCGCATACCCTGATGAAGCTTCTCCCACTGAATCGCAACGCGTTCTTCCGCCAACGACGTGACAACGAACTTATAGTACTGATTGTCCCATGTCCATACCACGTACACGTTCTCCGGCTCCGCCACGACACCGTGAGTTGCCGACCAGTTTCCAGAGGGGGCTGATTCGATTTCTTCGAACGCCACACGCGAGCCAAGATTCTGGATATCGGCATCCAATCCGACGAGGAACTCAGGGACTTCGTCGCTCACCGAAAACCTGACATCAAACGCCTTGCAATCGGTCCCCGTGACATCTTGTGCGGAAAAGTCGATACACGATTTTCCGGGAGCGACATTGCCATTCCGAAGAACAGCTTGAAGAACTTCCGGCTCTTCTTCAACAATCACGCGTTCAACAATCAGGACCGGCACCGGTCGGCCAACATAGCAATGGCCTTGATCAGGCAGCGGAGGTGGCAATCCAGGAAATGGTTCACGTGGCGGTGGAGGCGATGGATGAGTTTCGATAATGGTCGCTGGAGGCGGTGCTGGCGGTTGAGTTTCTGCTGGACGACTTTCGCCGGAACGCGATGGCCGGCTTCCTCCGCTGCTGTTGCCACCTTCAGCTTGAGGATCACGAGAAACACCGCCTCGACGGGGCTGCGCCAACACACAAGTAGAAGCAAGAACAATCATCATAGCAACAAGAGCAATCCGTCTCATAGAAGTCTCCGGAATTTGAGGTGCGCCCATAAAACCAACAAAGGAGAATGGCACCGCTTGTCCGGCCACCATCAAGTCCGTACAAGCAGCACCAGCGTTCTCCTCTGTTGTCAACCCCACCTTCCTCTTTCGTCCAACCCATCCATCATCATCACCATTCAATCACACCACCACCGGAAGGCAGGAGTGAATTCTGCAATGAACTTCTTTGCCACTACTACGTCAACGAACTTTGATCCGAATCGGTTTCAACATCATCCTCTTAGTCGCGAGATGCACCAGTTGATGAACCGCCGTCAACGTCAGCAAACAGATGAACAAGTTCCCGATCATGACTCCTCCGATGTTTTAAGTTGATTCCGTTCGTTTCTATCGTTGCTTGTCCACATGGTTCAACTCCCTGGTAGTTCCGCCGTGCCGTTTCACACTCTTCAGCAGCGGATTCGATTCCTGAAGTTGATATGCCCAATCGAAGGTTACTCTTCCACCCGAAAGATTCGTCACCCGAAACTTTGCATAGTGATCATCCCACGTCCAGACTACGTACGTGTGTCCGGCAACCAAGCGCACATCATGCGTCGTCGACCATCCGGAACTTGGCGCCTCGCGGATTTCGAGTATGGAGTTTGTTCTGCCAACATCCTGAATGTCGCTGTCGCTACGCACGTTCATATAGAGCGTGTCACGGTAATTCTCGAAGTACATGTCGGCATACAGATCGTTGTAGGGCACCACACCGTAGCGCGAAAAATCATAACCGGAGGTTGCGGTGACGCGTCGGAAGTCGTCAAGTACAACACCGTATCCCTCCGGCCTTGGAACATCGTACGCAACATCACGGCTCAGCTCACTTTCGTTCCCGTCATAGTCATACGCTGTTACAGCATAGTAGTATGTACTGCCGTTCACCGCATCGAGATCTTTGTAGTAGCCGTTGCGCACAGATCCAATCAGTTCATACCGTCCGTCATACGACGAACTCACAAAGACGTTGTATCCCGCGACATCATTATCACGATTCTCATCCCAAAACAGCTCAATCATGTTGTCGCCCGTTTCCGTCCACAAACCCGTTGGTCGCGATGGAGGCGTCGTGTCAACATTGTTCATGAACTCTTTGCCACCGACAACGCTCAACACTAGAATGATTGCAACACTTGTTCTGAGAATGTTCATCGCTTTTCTTCCCGCTGTCCAGACTAACTTCAACGTCTGCAACAGACTTGGCAAAGCGCGTGCCATGCAAGCGTCATAAAAACATGTTGTTTTGACGAGTGTGAGAGTGGAGGAAGATGGGTTGTGTAGCTTGTGGTATGCAGTGGTCGTCCAAAATTCAAGACGATTGCGCAAGAGGAGCGGCGATGCGGAGTGATCGAGGAGTGTATTGATGCCTGCCCGCCTGCATGAGCAATGTGGAGCAGGCGGGGGTGCATCCAACAATCCAGCAATGCACA
>CAYJNF010000223.1:0-6531 GCA_964370915.1 uncultured Chitinophagales bacterium | reverse complement strand
CACTGCGGCCATCTGCGACATCAGGTCATACTGCTGTTCGTCTTTTCCCTTTGCCTGCTTCTTGTAGAGTGATTCGAAGTAATTGGCAAAACCTTCGTTCAGCCATAACTCTGTCCAGTCGCGTGAGGTGACGAGATCACCGAACCATTGATGAGCAAGCTCGTGCGCAACAACATCATCAGCAGTGAAGTCGAGCAGACCACGACGGTCGATCAGGTATGAAGTATTCAGAGTCACCGCAGATGTATTCTCCATCCCGCCCCACATGAATTCATCGATGAACACCTGGGCAAATTTTTCCCACGGATATGCGAACCCCGTTGCGCTTTCCATGAACTTCATTATCTGGGGAGTCGCAGCGAGACTTCGTCGTCCGTCTTCGGCACGCTCGCCGTACACATAATACTCAAGAGGGATGTTCTTGTATTTCTCGGTAATGACTTTGTACTCGCCTGCAACAAGCATAACGAGGTACGCAACATGAGGTTTTGACTGCGACCAGTGAAACGTCTTTGTCTTGTTCTTGCGATCATGGTTCACACTGAGCAGGGCGCCGTTGGAAAGAACAGTCCATGAGTCCTGCACCGTTGCGATGACCTCCGATGTTGCCTGATCGTTCGGATAGTCCCAACACGGAAACCAGTTGCGGTTATCCATGTCTTCGCCCTGCGACCAGATTTGCCGGTGACGCGTTGGGTCAGAACTGTCGGGGGCGATGAAGTACATCCCTGCGGAAGGAGTGCACGAATAGTCGACTCGAATGCGCAAGGTATCGACCACACTGTATGTCCGATCGAGAAACACGGTGAGCTGTTTGCGGTCATCCACATAGCGCAGCGGCTTATGGCCGGCAATGGTGAGTGAGCTGACGTCCATATCCACGGCATGGAGGACGAGCGAATCGAGCTTGCTGCGCAAGGGAACCACCGTCACCGTTGTGGAGCCGATGACTTGCTTCTTGTCCGCGTCAAGGCGCACCTCGATTCTGTAGTGCTGCACATCGTACGTCCGGCTTGGCCGCGCAAGCGTATCGCTGCCGAACAACAATCCACTTGTGGATGTCGTTACACCCAACACAATGAGTGCAATCATGCTCAGGAATCTTCGGTCCATCGTCTGCTCCCTGCTGTAATGTGAAAGCCGTCCCGTCAAGAAACGGGGCGGCTTTCCGAATACCATGGTTTCACACTTCTTCACTACTTACAGCCAACTCTCTCCATCGATTTCTTCGCATCTTCCATACGTGGATCGAGCTTTAACGCCTTGACAAATTCTGCACACGCCTCTTCTTGAAGCTGCTTGTTGAACTTGCTATCCCCTTCACGTCGCTGCATCAGAAGGGAGTTGCCGAGCCAGAAATGTCCCTGAGCATTGCCCGGTTCCTGCTGAATGGTGCGGCGGAATTTCTTCACGGCATCTTCGGTCTTTGCGCCTCGCTCGTCAGGATTGTCGCCGAGCGTTTGCATAATCGCCATGCCCCATGCAAGATTCAGCCCGGCGTTGTCCACTCCCGCCGCGGCAGCTTTGCGGAATGTGGTGATCGCGTCAGGATACTTCTGCTTTGAGAAATAGTACGATCCGAGTTGAATGTACGCTTCGCCAAGTTCCTTCTTATACTTTGCTGGATCTTTGCTCGCAATGTCGATCACATCATCATACGTCCGTTTCATCTGCTCCGTCGAATCGACGTCATTGTCGGCATAATATCGTGCGAGCCACAACTTTGCGTTCAGATAGTCGGGTTTCAACTCGATGGCTTTCACAAACATTTCCCTTGCGCGAGTCAAGTTTTTCGGGGGCTGCATGTAGCACGATCCCGCGTTGACATACGAAATGATTGAGCGCGGATCACACGCGACTCGCTTCTCGTACATCTGTGCGCCGTTCACATAATCCTTCTGATCCATGTACAGGAATCCGAGATAGCCAAATGATTCACAGTTTGTGGAATCGATCTGCACCGCTTTCAGCAATACGTCCTTCGCCTTCTGTTTCTCCCCGGCGTTGAAGAGTGCTTTGCCAAGGTACGCATAGTCTTCCGGCTTCATATCCTTCATCGCTTCGAGCTTGTTGAACGCATCGACAGCACCTTTGTACTCACGCGTCTCCGTGAGCGCATACGCGTACGCTCTCCAGTTATCGACGGAAGCTGCATCGAGCTTGACGGCCTGCGCCGACATTTTTGCCGCCTCATTCCAGATTTCTGCGTTTGCCAGAGATTGCGCGTAGATGGACACGGCTTCCACGTGGTCAGGTTTGAGGTTTGTTGCCCGCGACAGGAAGGGAACCGCAAGCTTCCACAATTTGGCCCGATAGAGAATCTTGCCGGCTTCAAAGTACGGAGAGAATCTGGTCGAATCTATTCTTACTGCCGACGTAAATGCTTCCACCGCTTCTTTGTACTGGCGATTGGCAAAATACGTGCGGGCGATCTTCATTTGCGTTTCATAATCCATGGGCGAAAGCTCGAGCGCTTTCTGATAGTTTGTGTTCGCAAACGGGCGGACACCCTGCTTGTTGTATGCATCGCCAAGAAGAATATAGACGTTCGGATTGTTCGGGTCGCACTCTTTAGCTTTCGTCAACTGGACGATGGCACCATCAGGTCCATCGAGCAAGTTTGCTTCAACCAGCGCGGCGCCGTATGCCAGAGGAACGCGGCAATCTTTCGGCGCCAATTTGATTGCCCGCTTGTATTGCACAATTGCATTGGCGTTGTCTTTCTTTGCAATGTATGCGTCGCCGAGAATGATCAGGGCATCAACGTTCTCATCGTCGATACGAACAGCGTTCAGAAGAAACCCGATGGCGTCGTCGAATCTGTCTTGACGATACGCAATTGAACCAAGGTAGAAATTCGTTTCGCCGGTCTTCTGTCCTTGCTTCAGCGCATCCTGAAACGCTGTGATTGCGCCCGCAGTATCCTTTGCGGCCAAGGCTGCTTTTGCCCGATTATAGATGTCCTGTGCACTGCCGATGTGCATCACGCTGAGAATCACCAGAAGAAGTTTTGCAAGTTTCATTTCTATTGCACCTGATTAGATGTTGTTTCCACTAAGCGAACCGGCTGCGTCGCCGGCACAAGTCCCTCATTCAGGAACCGTTGCTGACCGTGCACATGCGTGACATACGCGATAAATCCATCCGCAATTGTGAAGCCAGATTCCCGGCTGTAGATAAAGACCGGTCGCGTAATGGGATAGTAGTTTCTGTACACGTGGGCCTGGACAGGGGTGTAGTAGATTCCATACGGTTGTGTAGAGTCGGGACGCCAGTCAGGAGCCCCGAGGGCAAACACTGTCACCTTGTCTTCATTTCCCCGAAGCCAATTCAGGCCAACAATGCCGATCGCATTCGGGTTGCCGGCAACGTACTTTACGAGACTGTCGCTTGAGGCAATCTTGACTGCCGTGAGCGTGAACTGATTGTCCTTGAGAATCTTTGTCTTGAACACTTCGTTGACGCTTGAGTTGATATCGGCGATCGCCACATCGATGAGTTTTCCTTTTCCACCCCACCGCGTTAACGATCCCTCAAAGATGCTGTCAAGCTCCGCGAGCCGCAAGCGCTGCCGGGGATTGTCTTTGTGGCCGATCACTGCCACCGCATCGAGCGCGCATTTGAAGGATTTATATTCGATGTCATATTTTTTCAGCACGCCGACTTCCTCGTCATTGAGTGCACGCGCACTCACGATAACGCGTGCACGATCATTGATGAAGTCGGTGATTGCCTCGCGGCCCGACACCGGAGCAACGCTGATCTTCGAGTCCTTGTACGAGAGTTGAAAACTGTCCGCGATTAACTTCACGACATTCACCACCGATTCGTCGCATTCCACGCGCAACGCGCCAGTGGTGGTTGAAACCGGTTTCCGCTGCTCACACCCGAAAACCAAAAGAGTGAGAAGCAGCCCTGCGGTCAGCAGCTTGTCACTCTTCTTCATTGCGCGTCCCCCTTCCACGGAAAAACACTATTGCAAAGCGGTAGGCGCCATACAGAAACACGACCGCGCCGATCACGACGCGGTATTGTTCCGGAAAGTATTTCGGCACAAGATACCCTGTTACCACCAGCGCGCCCACTATCATGGCGAGGGCCGAAAGGGCGAGCGCAGTATATCTCAAGAGTGCCGCAACGTTTATCATTATCGTCAGAGAATGCACAGGCGAAATTACTTCCTGTCAGCCAGCTTGAATTTGAACGGTACCGACACCCAGACGGCAACAGGACCGTTGTTCATGTACGCAGGTGTGAAGACAAACTGTCTTGCAGCTTCAACCGCTGCTTCATTGAATATCTCCGCATCGCTCTTCTGCACAATCACCTGTTTCACCTTGCCCTCTTTGTCCACCCAGATCTTGACAAACACTTTACCCTCAAGACCGGCACGGATTGCCAACTCCGGATATTTCGGTTCTACGCGGCGTACAATCTCCGGCATCTTTTCCACAGGAACAAAATCAGCAGGCGGACCGTCGTCTTCAATCTGAATATCCTGCTCAATCTGTACCTGCCCACCTTCACTTGAACTCTCACTGATTGGCGCCGTAACCTGACTCATTTCAGTCTGGGTGGCAAGTGTCTGTTCCGGGCTTGCTTCCGCATCCGGCACAGGCACCGGCGCGCCAACAGTTGGCTTCGCAACCGGGGCCGACACCGAAACTGGCGGCGGAGTATTCGTATTGGTCATCGACGGCGGCGGGCCGAGGTCGCTGTACTTCAAAATGCGAACGTTAATCGGCGGCGGTTCTTCTTCAGCAAGCACTTGCGCAAGGTAGTATGAGCCGACAATCAGGGCATGAATCGCGACCGCGATCATCAAGCCGCGCATCCAATATTTCTGATACACCGCTTTAAGCTCGATAGCGCCATACTTCTGCGTTGTAGCGATGTTAGCACTTGCTCCCGCTCCCGCCATGGACAGTTCTGCCATAGTTCTTCTCCCTCAATGTTTTAGCGAGACATTACAATTACGATTTTAATGATGCAAGGATTTCCTGGTCCTTTTCCGTCATGCGAGCCACACTGAAGCGTTGCATGTCGGCCTGATTCAGTTCATCCATGATGTTCACCATGATCTCATACTTCGCCTTGGGATCGATCTTTACCAGCGTGACGAGCTTGGTATTTGCCTGCGCCCGTTCGCGAATAAAGCCCCGCAGCTTGGTGAACTCGATTTTCTCCGGGGTCTCGATACCGAGATTCCAGAACACCTCCCCTTTTTCGTTCACGCGAAGTGTGATCAGGTTGGATTCCGCAATCTCCACCTTCACATCGTCGGGTGGAAGATTGATTTCCATTGTCTGTGGTCGCGACATCGACGTCGTGAGCATAAAAAAAGTCAAGAGCAAGATCGCCACATCAACAAGCGGCGTCATATCGATACGAATACCAAGACGCTTGCTTTTCTTGCGTTTCTTCTTGCTGTGACTTCTAGGTTGTGGGGCATCCCCACCGCCACCTGCCATGATTGCCTCCTAGATGCTTAATTCTTTTCGAGATTCGTCACGAGATTGAATCTCGTGATTTTGGTTTTCATCAGAATATCCATCACATCTTGTGCAACACCAAATTCTGCTCCTTTGTCCCCCTTAATAACCGTGCGCAACTTGGGGTTGGCAGTACGTGCCTGCACAAGAAATTCTGCAAGCTTTTCTTTCGGAACTTCGATCCCGGCTTTCAGCTGATTCTCCGCGCCGAACAAACGACGTCGCAGCTTCTGGGAATCCAATCCCAAGAAAATGCGCCCGTCTTCAGCCAGGCTGAGCGTCATGACATCTGACTCGGGAAGCTTGAACGCCGAGTTTGACGATGGTAGATCGATTTGCACTTCCTCCGACGGCTTGAACGTTGTCGTCAACATGAAGAACGTCAGCAGCAGAAATGCAACGTCGACCAATGGCGTCATGTCGATGAGCACACCGTGTCGTTTTGGTTTAATTCTTGGCATACGTTTCTCTCTGGTTCGATTAGTGAGAGATTACTTCGTTTTTGAGCTGAGGATCTCCGCAACGTTGTAGCTCGCTTCGTCGATCATATAGGTGAAGTTGTCGACCTTGGTGACGAAGAAGTTGTATCCGATGATGCCAAGGATGGCGGCAAACAGACCAAGCGCTGTGTTGATGAGCGCCTCGGAAATACCAATCGAAAGCTGGATCGCATCCGGTGCACCGCCCTGCGCGGCAAGAGCCGCAAACGCACGAATCATTCCGATAACCGTTCCCAGCAGCCCAAACATCGTTGCCACGGAGGCAATGGTCGACAACGCAATGAGATTTCGTTCGAGAAGTGGAGTCTCGAGTGCTGTGGCTTCTTCGATGGCGCGTTTGGTTTCCGCCATCTTCTTCTCGCCGTCGAGGTTGTGGTCAACAAGCACTTCCTTGTAGCGCGCCAACCCTGAGCGGATAATATTGGCGGCCGACCCTCGCTGGGCATCGCACTCCTTGATCGCATCGTCGATCTTGCCACCGGTGAGCGCAGCCTGTACTCGCTTCAAGAATGCCGTCATCGATCCTTTTCCCTGCGCCT
>CAYJNF010000222.1:0-6532 GCA_964370915.1 uncultured Chitinophagales bacterium | reverse complement strand
GGAAAGACCACACGAGCTTCGCGGAAGCGGCGCACATAACTGAGCAAGGATCAAAGCTCCGACCACAATACATGTCGAAGATTGGAGGGACGTATTCTTCTGAGTGGTTTTGGAGCAAGATTCTTCATTGCAAAAATGTCGCTCCTGGTGTTTTCGAAAGTGCGGACAGTTGGGTGGAAGTGTGCGATTGGATTCCTGCGCTGCTGATTGGCGACCTGGTTCCCAAGAATATGAAGCGCAGTGTGTGCGCGGCGGGGCACAAGGCGATGTTCAGTCGATCATGGCATGGTTTGCCTGACCGCGAATTTCTGGAATCGCTTTCGCCGGGCTTGGGCTTCTTGCGCGATCGATTGTATGCGGAGGTCTTTACTGCTGAACATCGCGCAGGAAATCTCTCGGCTGAATGGGCGAACAAGTTGGGACTATCCACGGAGGTGGCGGTTGCAGTTGGTGCTTTCGACGCTCACATGGGTGCCGTCGGTGCCGGCATTGCGACGGGAACTCTTGTAAAGATCGTCGGCACGAGTACATGCGACATCATGATCCACCCGCGCAAAGAGAAGTTGAATGACATACCGGGCGTGTGCGGGATTGTTGACGGCTCGGTGATCGACGGCTATTATGGTATTGAAGCCGGACAGTCGGGTGTTGGCGATATCTTTCTGTGGTTTGTGAACAATCTCGTTCCCGAAAAGTACGGCACGACGCAGAATGACAAATTCAAGAACCTTGAGCACGCCGCGGCGCAACTGAAGCCCGGCGAAAGCGGATTGCTTGCACTTGACTGGAACAATGGCAATCGGACGATTCTTGTTGATGTACGTCTCTCGGGACTGCTCGTCGGTCAGACGTTGCACACCGAGCCACACGAGATCTACCGAGCGCTCATGGAAGCAACGGGATTTGGGGCGCTCGCAATCATCAAGCGTATTGAAGAGCATGGCGTTGCTGTAAACGACGTAGTGAACTGCGGCGGCCTGGCAGTGAAGAGTCCGTTGCTGATGCAGATTTATGCCGACATCACCGGTCGTCCGATGAAGCTCTCGCGCAGTGAGCAGACACCTGCACTAGGAGCAGGCATATTTGCCGCTGTCGCCGCTGGAAAAAGCGCGGGGGGCTTTGATTCCGTTGAAGAAGCACAGAAGGTAATGACAGGAAGTGGGATCGAGTTCAAGCCAAATGCTGACAATCACTCCATCTACAAAAGACTCTACTCATTATATCGACAACTGCACGACGGATTCGGGACCAAGAACTGGTCGGGCGGGATGTTTAACATAATGAAAGAACTGCTGGACTTGCGGACTGAAGCGCGGAGAACCAGATGATGCTCAAACAACTAAGAGAAGAAGTCTGCAGGGCAAACATCGAGTTGGTGCAACTCGGCCTCGTGACGCTCACATGGGGCAACGTCAGCGGGATCAACCGAAACGATGGTCTGGTGGTCATCAAGCCAAGCGGGGTCGAGTATAGCGCGTTGAAACCTGACGACATGGTCATTGTTGATCTCGACGGGAATGTCGTCGAGGGAATTCTCCGTCCGTCGTCTGACACGCCAACGCACGTGGTGCTCTACAGGGCGTTCACTGGCATCGGAGGGATCACGCATACACACAGCATGTATGCAACCATGTTTGCTCAAGCATGCAAAGAAATTCCCTGCTATGGAACAACACACGCCGATCATTTTGCCGGACCGGTTCCCATCACACGATTTCTCACCGAAGATGAAGTAAATGCTGATTACGAAAAGAACACCGGCAAGATTATCACAGAACGATTTGCGACACTCGACCCGGTGAGCACGCCAGCAGTCTTGGTTTCCGGTCACGCGCCATTTGCGTTTGGAAAGGACGCAGCCGATTCGCTGTCGAACGCTCTCATTCTGGAACGTATTGCTCAGATGGCAATCGGCTCAACGCAACTCAATCCATTGCTGACGGAGTTGCCATCATATATTCTCTCAAAACACCATCAACGAAAGCACGGACCGGATGCGTATTACGGTCAGTCGAAAAAGGAGAAGTTATAATGCAGAATGTACCCGTTGTAAAACTTGGTATCGTTGCAGTGAGCCGGGACTGTTTTCCCATTGAGCTGTCGCGTAAGCGTTGTAAGAGTGTAGTGGCGGAATGCAGGAAACAGAATATTCCCATCGTGGAAATTGCGACCGTTGTCGAAAACGAGAAAGATGTCCTGAAGGCCCTTGATGAATTGAAACAGAACAATGTCAATGCGCTGGCGTTGTACCTGGGCAACTTCGGTCCCGAAGGACCGACCACGATGCTCGCGCAGCGATTCAACGGTCCCACAATGATTGTGGCGGCTGCGGAGGATTCCGGGAATGATCTGTATGATGGCAGAGGTGATGCCTATTGCGGATTGCTGAGCGCGTCGTACAATGTTGGTTTGCGGAGATTGAATCCCTATTTCCCTGAATATCCGATAGGCGATGCAAGCGACATCGCGGGAATGATTGCAGAATTCATCCCCGTTGCACGTATTGTGCTCGGCGTTCGGGGTCTCAAGATCTTCTCTTTCGGTCCGCGCCCGTTTGATTTTATTACGTGTCATGCGCCCATTCAGCCACTCTACGATCTCGGAGTGGAAATTATGGAGAACAGCGAGCTTGACCTGCTCGATCTCGTCAAGTCGGAAGATGGCAATCCTGACGCGAAGAAGATCGCACAAGAAATGGCACAAGAACTTGGCCGGGGGAACACGTATCCTGATCTTATTGAGAAACTGGCGCAGTATGAATTAGCTCTTGCCAAATTCATGGACGCGCAGCTTGGCGGGTCCACCTACGGGGCTTTTGCCAACAAATGCTGGCCTGCGTTCGAGAAGTACTTTGGACACGTTCCCTGTTATCTCAACTCGAGACTCGCCGCGCGTGGTGTGCCTGTTGCATGCGAAGCCGACATCTATGGTGCGTTGAGCGAGTACATCGCTGTTTGCGCGACGGAGTTGCCCCCGGCAATTCTTGACATCAACAATACGGTGCCAAAGGATATGTATGAAGAAGCAAGAAACGACATTGGCGACTATCCACTGAGCGATTTGTGGATGGGGTTCCATTGCGGGAATACATCGACCGGATGTCTCGTGCAGCCGATCATGCAGCATCAACTAATCATGCATCGATTAATGGAACCCGACAAGGAGCCAGACATCACGCGAGGAACAATAGAAGGGCAAATCAAATCAGGACCGGTTTCGATCTTTCGTCTGCAGTCGACTCCGGACGCGCAACTACGCGCGTATGTTGCCAACGGCGAAGTGCTCAACGTGAAGCCAAAGTCGTTCGGCTGCATCGGCGTTTTTGCTGTACGCGAGATGGGACGATTCTACCGTCACGTGCTGATCGAGAAGCGATTTCCGCATCACACTGCAGTCGCGTTCAAGCATACGGCGAAAAGCATCTTCTCCGCGTGCAGAATGTTGGGTGTGAGTGATGTGTTCTTCAATCAGCCGAAAGGCGTTTACTATCCATCAGAGAATCCATTCTGATTCGCATCAACACGTGGAGGACCATGAACCATGGTGAGCGAAACCTGTGCACGTGATCGTGTCAGCAATTTTGATCACGCTTGCTTTGATTTTCTATTCAGTAGGAGTGTGGTCCGAGCGAGTTGTTCGCTATCTAAAGCCGTGGCACGTGACGGCGTTCTGGGTAGGATTCGTTTTCGATGTCAGTGGCACTCTGGCCATGCACCGGATTGCCAAAGGACCTTTCGACCTTTGGGAGCCGCACACACTTACCGGACAGATTGCTCTTTGGCTTATGCTGGCCCATGCAATGTGGGCCACGCAGGTGATACGCAAGGGGAGCGATGAAGTCAGGAAGGGATTTCACAGATATAGTCTCTTCGTATGGTTGATCTGGTTGGTTCCATATTTTGGTGGCATGTACCTCGCGATGCGAAAGTAGTGTTCGATCTCCAGATGGCGTCGAAGGAAATTGACGCAAAAAGCCCAGTCAGCACGACCGGGCTCTCTGATTCATCTGCCAGACTCCTTCTCCCGCCTGAAGGGAAGAGGGTCACCTGTGCGTTACGAGGATTTCTTCTGTGCGAATTCGAGATTTAAGATGATGCGTACGTCTTTGCCTACAGTTGCACCACCCGCTTCAGTCAATGCGTTCCACTTCAGGTTGTAATCAAATCGGTTGATGACAGTGGTTGCTTTGAAGCCGGCCTTTGTGTTACCGTACCCGTCTGCCATTGTTCCGCCGTAATCGATGGTAAACGACACGTGTTTAGTAATGTCGCGGATCGTCAAGTCGCCTTCAAGCACATAGTGTTGAGCGTCCGCCGTCTTCCATGACGTACTCGTAAACGTCATCTTCGGAAATTTCGCAGCGTTAAAGAAATCATCCGACTTCAAATGCTTGTCTCGTCCTTCGTTCTCCGTGTTGATGCTGTTAACGTCCACGGCAAATTCAACTGCTGCGTCGGAAAAGTCAGGCTTTGATTGCAGTGTGCCTGAATAGACCCTGAAGTTTCCTTCTACTTCAGAAATCACGAGATGGGAAACCGCAAACTTGACGTTCGAGTGAGCAAGGTCGATTGTCCATGTTGTTTGCGCGTATGCATTGAAGGTCATCATCAATGCAACTGCGATGGCTGCTAATGTGTGTTTCATACGATGTTACTCCTTACGATGATATGAGTGGATGTATTATGGATTGCTTGTTCTTCTTTTACAAAATCGCATCGAGACTGTAAGTTCATTCTACGGCAACCCGCCTCACGCCGCCTGATGCAAGACCTTCCAGCCGGCAAGCCAATTGTATTTGTTTTTCATTGATAGTCCGATCAACAGTACCATCATGCCTTCCAACGTGCGGCTTGTTTTCAATTTGCCCGCGACGAGCGGAACAAAACCTGCGTCTGCCATAAGCTGCGCTACAGTCGTCACTGCCCCGTCATCATCGCCTGCAACGAAACAATCAACAATCTTCCCTCCGATACTTGGTGAATTGAAATCTGCGCCGAGCACGGTATTGAATGCCTTCACAACTTTTGAATGTGGCAGAAGCTTTGCCAATTCTTCCGCAGCACTTGTTGTGGGGTCGGTAGCGAGTCCGTCGTACGTTTTGTTCAGCGGGTTAGCAAGGCTAACAACGATTTTCCCGGTAGCGACATCCTTAATTTTCTCAGCAATCTCTGCCTGCACAGAATATGCTACCGCGGGAATAATGATATCGGCTTCCCAACTTGCCTCGTGTGAGCAGTCGAGAATTTCCACGTCGGCGCTCGGCATGCTCGTCTTGATGCTTGTCAAGAGATCGTAAAGTGTGGATGTCGTCGGACCTGCAAGCAGAATGCGATGTCCTGCTTTTGCTAGATTGCGGGCGAGGCCGGAACCCATGGTTCCTGCTGCCCCGATAATTGCTATGGTCTGCTTCATTGCTCTGCCTCGTTCGTTTGTGAAAAATCGTGTGCAAATGTTCGTGCTGCAAATATACATCGGCAAGCTCCCTTACGCATTCACATGGGGTAAGAAATATCGTTACCCTATGGTAAGCGGCTGGTTACTCGTAAGGCCACAGTTCATGTCGCCTGAAGAATCCACAAGTGAGTCTCAAGATTCGTGTCGGAGTGAAGTCGGGACTGAATCGGGCAGTGACGTCGTCGTTCCTGAGATGCAGATCTTGGAATGACAGAGTGAAAAGATCTATTTGCGTTCGGAGAGTTCCTTGCGGATGCGGCTTAACGACTGAGGCGTAATGCCGAGGTACGAGGCGATTTGATTTTGCGGCACGCGTTGAACAATTTGCGGATACATCTCTTGCATGCAAAGATATTGTTCTTCAGCGGAGAAGCTTATGGATGCGGCGATTCTCCGCTCTTTTGCAACAAAAGCTCCCTCAAGAAGCAGTCGGAAGAATTTGTCGAATTGAGGAATCGTTTCAGAGAGTTCGTCCAACCGACTTCGTTCAAAGAGCAAGACTTCGGAGTTTTCAAGTGCGTCGATGTTATACGTTGCCGGCTTCCCCGTCAGCGTGCTATACATGTCGGAGATCCACCAATCCTCGATGGCAAACTGCACAACGTGTTCCTCGCCCTTCGCATCAATGTAGTATTGTCGCAGGCAGCCTTGTTCAACGAACGCGACATACTTGCATATCTCTCCGGCATACAAGAGGAATTGGCCTCGCCGGAACTTCTTCGGAATGAAGAACGTCTTTGCAAGCTCGAACTCTTCATCGGTAAGCTCGACGCGTTTTTGTATATGTGTGCGGAGAAGGTCGTACATTGGTCTGATTTTGTTGCACGCAAACTACCAACCGAAGAGTTGAAAATCAATGTTCGGAGCCTCATCGTAGCCAGCGTCTCTCTTATGAAGTCTTATGAAGAGTTAAATCCGCTGTCTTTAGCAGCGCCGAAACGACAGTTATTTTTGGTGCAAGTTGAACCTGTTTCTTCAATTCTAAAATCGCTTTTCTTCCATTTGCTGCTTCAGCGGTAGAATGTATTGCTGTTTCATAGAATTTACTGCTATAAAAGTATTTCCGTTGACAATACAC
>CAYJNF010000221.1:4169-6554 GCA_964370915.1 uncultured Chitinophagales bacterium | reverse complement strand
GGTCTACCGTGCCGCCGATGGCACCTGGACGATTCTCGATTACAAGACTGACGCGATTGTTGCCGGGCAAGCAAAGGAGCGTGCGTCACTCTACGAGCCTCAGCTCAAGTTCTACGCGTTGCTGATATGGAAGCTGTTCGGAGTCAGCAATGTGAGCGCAATTCTCTATTACACTTCACTCAAGTATGACGTGCGCTTCTCGTATTCCGCTCGCGAGCTTCAGGCCTACGAAGTTGAACTCTCGGTGGTGTTCCGCAAGATCCACTCCGGCGATTTTGTTCCAGCTGGGAAAAGTTGTAACGACTGTCCTTTCTTACCAATGGGATGCTCAAACGTCCTTCGATAGCTCTGCTTCCAAGCTTCTTCCACGGCGATCCGTCATATGCAATTCCACTTATGTACCTGTAACGGATTACCCGTCATTCCTCAAGTTGAGACACTTAATCCTTGCATTTAGTCTTTCTTTTCAATATCTAAAATCACCTTCCATCAACCATCGAAATTGAATTGAAATTGGGGAATTCCATGCTCGATCACACCCAGTACGAGAATATCCTGGAAAGTATTAGTGGGGGATTCTTTGCTCTTGACGGGGAGTATCGCATTACCTATTGGAACCATGCTGCAGAAACCGGGACGGGGTTGAAGTCTTCGGAGGTGTTGGGGAAACACGTTTTTGAGGTTTTCCCGAATGCCGAAAACGCTGTTCTCGGCGACAAGTACCGCTTGGCGATGGATACGAAAACATTCCAGAGTTTGGAGACTGCATACAAAGACACGCGATTCGAGGCGTGGTTTGATGTGCGGATCTATCCGGCGGCAAATGGTTTGTCCGTGTTTTTCCAGGACATCACGGAAAAGAAACGCGAGCAGCATCAGAAAGAAATTCTTGTTGAGATCTCCAAGGCTATCAACGCTTCCACACATCTCGATGATCTGTGTGTGCAGGCCGCCGAGAAAATTGCCCTTCTGTTTGACATTCCTTCGAAGTTCGTCTCCATTTATTTGTACGATCATGTTGGCAAAGAAGTCCGGCTTGTCGCACCGGCGATGTACGATGTCGATTTCTCGCAGGAGATTGTGCATCAGCGCGTTGATGGGGGAGCGTACTTTTTCCCCGCTCAGGCTGCTTTTACAAAAACACAGATCGTAAGTGACGACGTGGCCGAAAGTACGGCGGCGGAAACATTTGCCGAGGAGATCGCGGCACACCAACTAAGAACGCTGATAGTGACGCCTCTGATTGTGCAGGACGAAGTGCAGGGTGTGCTCGAAGTTATGACGATCAAAGAAAAAGAGTTTGTGGGTAACGAGCTGGAGATTCTGTCGGTGATTGCCAATGAACTTGCCAGCGGCATGAATCGCAAACGCCTGATCGACGAACTCCGACGCAAGAATGTTGCCCTCGAGTCACAAACACAAAAAACCCAGGAGGCGAGCGACACGCTGAAGAAGTTTCTCGCTACCTTCAGCCACGAGCTTCGTTCTCCTCTCAACTCAATCATCGGATTCTCCGATCTCCTGACCACTCAGTTTGACGGCCTGTCGCCGGAGGCCGTTCAGGATTTCATGAAGAACATCAATACCAGCGGCAAGCATCTACAACAAATTATCAATGACATTTTAGATCTGTCGAGGATTGAAGCAGGCAAGATGGACTTGCATATTGCCAGCTATCCAGTAAAGTTCTTTGAGGAGAGTGTGCAGCGTGTACTTGCCGGCCAGATTAGCGAGAAAGAGATCGTCCTTGAATTCAATCTCTCATCCGAATTCGAAGAAATTGTTGTTGACCAGACCAGATTCAAACAGATTCTTATCAACCTTGTTTCCAACGCAATCAAATTCAGCAAGCGCGCGGGCCGTGTAGTTGTTTCGTCGCATCGTGTTGGCAACGATCTGCAGTTTGAGGTGCGTGATTTTGGTGCGGGCATCCGGCCCGAAGAAATCCAGAATCTCTTCAAGCCGTTCAAGCAGGCATCAAGCGGCCGGGAACTGAATCAGCAAGGAATAGGGTTGGGATTGGCCATCACGAAGAAGCTTGTTGAACTGCATGGCGGTTCGATTTCGATCGAGAGTGAATATGGCGAGGGGACCGCTGTTCGCTTTGAAATTCCGCTCGTGATCGATGCTACCTCAGAGCGTTTGAAGCAGGCCGAGATGTTGATTGATGCGCTGCATCGTGAGAACAAACAGACTGAAGGCGGTGGTAAACCGCTCGCACTCATCATAGAAGATTCTCCCCAGGCAAGCGAGCTGCTACGTCTGCACGTTGAATCTGCAGGATACACAGTTGAAGTTGCCCATGACGGCGCCGAAGCAATTGAGAAAGCCAAGCGCCTCCACCCGAATGTGATAACACTGGATTTGATGCTGCCGGTGAAAGAT
>CAYJNF010000221.1:0-4159 GCA_964370915.1 uncultured Chitinophagales bacterium | reverse complement strand
CGTCTCCATCATCGACGAGAAGAACCTCGGCTTTAGTCTCGGCGCCGCGGATTATTTTGTGAAGCCGGTGAACAAAGAGGATCTGCTGGCAACAATGGATCGTGTTCGGCTGCAATGCTCGGACAACTCGCATGTTCCCAAAGTGCTGGTGATTGACGACGACCGCGCTGCCACGGATCTCATTGAAGTGATACTGGAGAGTGAAGGGTACCAGGTGCTGAAAGCATTTCGTGGGAAGGAAGGGGTGGAGATGGCCGTTCGTGAAAAACCGGACGCCATCATACTTGATTTGATCATGCCCGAGATGTCGGGAGTGAATGTGGCCTATCAACTTCGGCAAACTCCTGCGACCCGCGCGATTCCTATCATAATCCTCACATCGATGGAGATCGACGAGGAAACTCAACAACGGTTGGGCAGCTACGTTTCGGGCTTGATGAGCAAAACGTCGTTCACGAAGAGAGACTTATTACGAGAGATTGGAAACATAGAGACTCTCAGATAGCGTGACCCCACACACAGATTTTCACAGTCCCCTCAAAAGTAGACTGCAATCAGCTTGACAAATCCTGCTATTCTGTATATATTGTAATCAAGTAAATCACGCAAAACATTTACAATGCTTCCCCGATGTCATCTAATGTTACATACAAAAAACCCCTCAGCGTTGGGCAGGCCGCAGCAATCTGCCGAGTAAGCAAGAAGACCGTACTGAACTGGATTTATGAGGGTGCACTTAAGGCTTTTACCACATATGGGGGACATTACCGAATATGGCCAGTCAATCTCAAGAAATTTCTTGACTCGGCTGGAATGGATATTCCGTTTGAATTTGTGGATGACACTGCTACACACATTCTCATCATTGATGACGAGCGGCCATATTCGCAAATGTTGAAGAGCGTCATTAGTGCCGAACTTCCCAGTGTCGAAATCACGACTACTGAAGATGGGTACGAGGGACTGCTTTTGATTGGAGAAATGAAACCTCAGCTCGTCATCCTCGATCTCAAAATGCCGAAGATCGACGGGATGGAAGTTCTGGAACTTCTCCGTAAACGAAAAGCCGAGCATGAGATGAGGATTCTCATTGTTTCTGGGTACCTGACGGACGAAGCGAGGGAAGAGCTTTCAAAGACGTGTGCCGATGCAGTGATTGACAAGTTATCCGACATCTCCCACCTAGTGAAGACGGTGGCAAGCCTTGTTAGATCGGAAGCCGGTGTGTTTCACGAAGAGGTGGTTCGCTAAAGCGTAAACAGCCGAGAAACCCATGACAACTCCCGAGAGTGAATTGCAGGAACAAATCTCCCAGATAAAAGCTGGCATTCGCGAGATTGCGCACGAAATCAATAATCCGCTTGGGGTGCTGCGCATGGCAGCATACCTGATGGATACCTCAAACCCCGACGAGGCAAAGCGCAAACATTATCTCAACCTCATCAACACCAGCATCGACAGAATCGAGACCGGGCTCAAGAAGCTCCGGGCGCTCAGAGAAAATCTCCCCACCAGCGACAATCAAACCCAGCCTGCGGCGCCTGCTGCAGAGTAACCAAACTTGCAAACATTCGTACATGAATTCAGGGTTGGGTATCGACAAAATTCTTACTGACGTGCCAACGCGATGAAACGACTGAACTTCGTCTCTGTTCTCCTGCTCATTTTCTGCGCGGGTTGTGAAGAAAGTCCAACAATCACAACCCGGTCGGACGAGGCGTTGCGGTATTATGAAAAGGGAAACGAGCTGTTCGAGCAGTTCTACTATGCGGAAGCAAAGGCATCATTTGAAACGGCATTGAGTTTGGATCACGACTTTGCCATGGCCCTGACGCGACTGGCGTATGTGCATTTCCGCTCAAGCAACGAAGACAGCGCGAAGCTCATTAGTGAACGCGCCATGCAGCTTCAGCCCCACGTTACTCAGCGCGAGCAGTTGTACATTCGCCTCTTCGACAACATCATTCATTACCGTAACCTCGCCGCTGCTGCGGTTGCCGACTCTCTCATCGCGCTTTTCCCTCACGAAGCGGAAGCGTATGTGATGCGGGGAAATTTTTATGAGATGAACAAGAACTATGAAAAAGCTCTGGAGTTGTACAAGGACGCTGTGAACGCCGACACTTCATATGCTCCGGCTGCCATGTCTCTTGGCTATGCCTATTCTGCCCGCGGTGAACAGGATCAGGCGGTGCATGCGATGGAACGATATATCCGGCTTGAGCCGACGGCCGCCGATCCACGGGCAAGCTATGGTGATATCCTGCTGCGGATTGGACGCTATGACGAAGCTCTTGATCAATTCCGAAAGTCGTTGGAACTAAAGCCGGATTACTGGTACGCCATCAATCGCATCGGTGATGTGTATGTGGTGCTTGGCAGGCTCAGCGACGCAGAAAAACAATATGACGTCGGCATGACCAAGATGGTCGCCAACGATCAGACACGGGCCACACACATAGCGGTCGATGGCGACTTATACATGTATCGAAGCCGGTATGAGGAAGCGCTGGCTCTGTATGACCAGGCGCTCGCTCTGGACTCAACCAACGGAAAGGCCGCATACGGTCGGACCCTGGCGTTGATCAAGCTCAAGAAATTTGCCGAGGCCGATCAGATGCTCAACGGCATTCATGGAGAACTCAGCCGCAGAAACCTCACGGGCTCGAACGCGATGCTGGAATTTCACTGGCTCAGATCGAAGTTCTTCGAAGAACAGGACATGCTCGATGAAGCGCTGGCCGCATGCGATAGCGCCATGCAATACGGTTCAGCACTCTCCCGGACAGAAGTCTACAACGAATTTGCGTCCGTGTATTTGAAGAAGCACGACTACGAAAGTGCGTTTGCCGCACTTGAAGAATCCTTGCGTCTCAATTCAAACTATCCTCATGCGCTCTTAACGTTGGTCAAGGTGTATTCTGCCACCGGCGACAAACAGATGGCAATGGAAATCGGCAGCCGACTCTTCGAGTTGTGGAAGGATGCAGACCGTGACTTCCGGTATCTCCGGGAATTGCGACAGCTCTTGGGCCGGAGCGCGCCTCAAACGTAACTAGAAACCCACCTCATACCCAACCTTAAAGAACTTTCCTCCATTCTCGAACCGTTGTCCTTCCTGGTTCAACACTAGGTACACGTTGCTCCCTGCGAAGAACTCGTATTGCAATAACGTATTCCACAGTCCTTGCTGTCGGTAGTTGTCTTTTTGGATGAATGAACGGAGATACAGCCGGTCGATTACTCTGACATCGAGTTTTACACGCACAATCGTCTGCTCGACATCGGCGTAGCTGCGATGATTAAGTGTGATGTCCCATGCAAGCCTGTCCCAGAAGATGAGCTTTGCGTTGGCGTAGGGGTTCTTCAGGTATGTGCCGAAGTAAGGTCCAAAATTGTACCCGATAGTCAGCGCGTGCGGACCGACGACAAGCTTTGCATTGTTGTCCATAAGCACGTTGCGATGTTGGACGATGCCGGTTGGTGTCGGATTCTCAGGCCTGTTGTACTCAATACGATGGAACAACGTGAGAAACTCTAGCACCAGGTTGTACGCATACGCACTCACGAACTCCTGATACATCAAACTTCGGTCAAGCGTCTGCGCCCTGTAATAGGAGACGCCAAATTCCATTTGAGAAAAGAGTGGACGGTTACTGACATTTCGGAATCCAAGCTCAATGTTCGCTTCGTCGTATTCTGTGCCGTTGTCGTTGAAGAGCGTGGACACATCAAACTCTTCACCGAATTTTCGATAGAGTGCCGATCCATAGATTCCGCCTGCCCAGTTGCGCGGCTTCGAAAGGGAAAACTGATAGGCATTCCCGTTTGTGTTGGTGGCCACCTGGGGAAAGAACCGAAAGCCGAGAGGCAGATTCACAAGGGCGTCGAAGCTGGCAACACGCTCGGTACTGTGCGCGGTCAGGTTCTTTCCGTACATCAATGTGGTTCCAAGGTTCACGGCATCGGTCTGCCAGGTTGTTCGAACAACGGCATGGTGACGCTTCTCCTGCTGCCGTCCTGAAGTCGCCTCGTCTTCCACGAGCACCACCCCCGCCTTCAGTTCATTGCTCCTGTACGTGTAGTTTGTTCCCCAATTGATTTGCTGAATGGCCCGCGTGTAGAAGAGATTGATTGGAGTTCTGTAAATGTCGAGATC
>CAYJNF010000220.1:0-6609 GCA_964370915.1 uncultured Chitinophagales bacterium | reverse complement strand
TGGCGAGCAATGTGGAAGGATTACGTGACGCAGTGCAGGATGGTGAGACGGGATTGCTGTATGAGTTTGGGAATGTGGCGGACCTCTCTTCGAAAATGATCCGGCTGCTCTCCGAGGATGACTTCCGAAACAAGCTGACAAAAAATGCAGTTGAGTGGGCGAGACAATTCGATTGGGGACGTGCAGCAGATGAGACCATCGCGATGCTCACCAACAGAGTCAGATCACTGTAGCGGCTACTCTCCTTTCTTCTCATCCTTTCGTATTGTGCCGTACAGCGGCTTTCCGTCCCGCACTTGCAATATGATGCTGTCGTTATTCCAAATCACGCGCGTTGCGAGCAGCTTCTTGATCTCGACAAGTTCATACCGGACTTCATTGAAGCCTTGTGTAAGCACTTGGACCGACGCAGCCAGTCCTTCAAAGCGCTTGTCCATTGAGGCGAAGTGTTCGTTTGTCGTTCGCTCGAGCGATTCGAAGCGTTCGTTCGTCGTTCGCTCCAACGATCCGAAGCGTTCGTTCGTCGTTCGCTCCAACGATTCGAAGCGTTCGTTCATGGTTCGTTCGAGTGACTCGAAGCGCTTGTTGGTTGTACGCTCAAGAGACTCGAATCGTACGTTTGTTGTTTGTTCGAGCGATTCAAGACGCTGATTCGTCTGATCCAGTCGTGCGTTTGTCTCGCTCTGTCCCTGCCGCAGGCCCTTCAACTCGGCGAGCATTTCGCGGAGGATGTCTTCTTCCATGTGTGAGGCCTTTCTGCTGAATTGATATACAAAAGTCGGCCAACGAAAGCAACGACAGAAAAGCCCTGCCGCTCCGTGAGTGACAGGGCTTCTTCACTTGGCGAGTTCGCCTAGTTGAATGTGTAGCGGAATCCGAATTGAATTCTCCAAACGTCCGCGAGTTCGGTTGTTGGCTCAAGCGGGCTGTCCAACAACGCTGTGCCGACAGTTGCCATCCGGTAGAGTGCTTTTCCATCCGTAGCCGGGGGAACTGAAGTCAACGGCCGAACGCTGTTGTTGCTCGTGTTCTTGTAGCGTTTGCCGACTCCCCAGTTCTTGTTGAGGAGGTTGCCAACGTTCAGGATATCAAGGCGAAATTCGAGTGCGTTCTTCTTCTCGAGTAGGTTCGTGAAGAACTCCTGGGCAATACTGAAATCCGCGCGATAGACCATCGGCAGCATTGCGGCGCCTCGCTCTGCATACTTTCCTCGATTCTTATTCAAATACGGATCAGCGGTGATGTACTTGTCGAACGCATCCATTTGCTGTTGGGAAGTGAAGAGAACCGTTGAACCGGATCTGATCGGGTCAAAGTTCATTTCGCTCTGGTCGCGTGGAATGTAGATGAGATCGTTCGTTCCACCATCACCGTTCATATCGTTGCTGAAGGTGAAGCTGAAGTTTCCGTAACCAAGATACGTGTTCCGTGAGCCTTCCCAGAAGACCGAGACTGTTGTCGCACCGATATCAAAGTATTCTACACGGTAGGAAGCTGCCAGGAAAACACGATGTCCCGGAGAGCCGCCGGCAAACGCACTCGAATATCCCAAGCCGGGATTGTTCGGGTTGCTAGAGTGTTGATTTGCGGACCATGATCCGAAGGCGATGGAACCGGGGTCAACCGTGTTCTTTGCAACTCCATAGCTGTACGCGATTTTTCCGAAGAGACCATCGCTCCAGGGCTTCTCAACCGACGCAGCCAGATTCCATGCGTAGCCTTTGTTTTCATTCTTGAGCACAATCGCATTTGCGATGTTGTTGCCCGATGTACTGATAAGCGTATTGTCTGTCCATCGTGGACGGTTGTCGACGCCCGTGAAGCTCGATTGTGGCTTGGGGAGATTTGCATTGATGTAATAGAGCCCGTTGACATCGCGGCTATACATGAATTCCGCAGTCGCAATGAGACCGTGGGGGAGCCGTTGATCAATGGCAAAATTACTTCGCCACTGTTGCGGGAATTTGAAATCCTCATCTGTCAACGCCAGTTCGTAACTCGAAGCAGGAGCGCCCGTGACATTCGTGGGCTTGTATCGGTTAGGATTGGGGTTAAACGGTCGCGCAGCGGTTCTAGTTACATTCTCAAAGCCGGTGAGTACCCCAGTGTTTCCGATCTGGTTGGAAATCCAAACATACGCCGGACGACCGGTGAAGATGCCAGTACCGCCTCTGATTTGTGTGCTCCGATCGCCATTGAGATCCCAATTGAAACCGGCTCTTGGCGAAAACAAAATGTTTGCACCCGGAAGTCTGTCGGATTGGTACTTGACACTATTTCCATTCTCGTCAAGAAATGTTGTTGTGTCCGCGTTCGCATTCTTATAGCCCGTTTTGCTGAAGATCGGCACGTCGAGTCTGAGGCCCAATGTTAGTCTCAGATCGTCAGTAGCTTGCCATTCATCTTGAGCATAAACGCCACCGTAGAACACCTTCAGGGGTTGCACCGGCTTGTCTTGTCCGGGAATATTCGACCATCGCAATTGAAATCGTGCTGCACTATCAGCAGTTGTGGTTCGATTTGGGTTTGCGAGGTAACCGTTGGCGTCGCTATAGAAGTTAGCGAGAGAATTATAAACGTACACGCTTTGAGAACCAGGGAAGAAAATATTCTCAGACTCATATCGCTCGCCACTCACACCAAACGTAAGCGAATGATCTTCCAAGTACAACGAGAAGTTGTCTTGCAACTGCCAGCTGCTGTAGCGCAACTCGTTGTTTGGAGTAAATGGCTCGAATCCAAACGTTGTGTACACACTGCCGCCCGATAGGACGTCAACCAACGGGAACAAAGTGCCGCGCGAACTTCGGCTCTCATCGTGATGCGAATACCCAACGATCAGGTTGTTCGCCATGTTATCGCTGATGACGGAGTTCCATTCACCAACGATCGAACGAATATTTTCCAGAATGCCATAATTGGAGTTGGCAAAGTTCAGTCCGTTTGTGGCACTTCGTCGACCACCCACTCCAAGTGAAGAAGAGTTCGAGACGAGTACGTCTGTCTCTGAGTCAAGATGGTTATAGCGTAAACTGATTTTGTTGTTCTCATCGAGGTTGAAATTCAACTTTCCGATGAATCTCCTGGCTGGTACCTCGAACTCATACCCCTGGTACGGACCGGTTTCGTACCCAAAATTGGTCTTGAGATATGTGCTCAGAGCGTCAAGATCAGATGCCAGCACTCTTGTTGTGTTGCCACCGACGGGAACAGTGCTGTTTGCTCTTGCCGTATATGTCGTTCCCGGTTGTGTTGTCGATTCATCTTCAAAACTGCCAAAGAAGAACAGCCGATCGGGAATGATTGGTCCGCCAATGCGAACACCAAACTCACGGAAGCTGAACTTGCCTTGGCCGCGAATCAGGTCTCCCGCCTTGGTTCCCACAAGCCCCTGATGGCGGAAGAGATAGTATGCAGAGCCGGAGATTTCGTTTGTTCCGCTCTTCGTCACCGTATTGACGCCCGCGCCGACAAAATTGCCCTGGCGAACGTCATATGGTGCGATGTTCACCTGTACCTGCTCGATAGCATCCAGAGAAATCGGCGCAACTCCGGTTCTGTCTCCCGGCTGGCCCGCGAGTCCAAATGAGTTGTTGAAGTACGAGCCATCGACTGTCACGTTATTGAGACGATTATCCAAACCGCCATACGAACTGCTGCCGCTTGACTGAGGTGTCAACCGGGTAAAATCTCCAATAGTTCTGCTGATAGTAGGGAGCTTTTCAATTGCCTCTGTGGCAACAGAGGTTGCCGCGCCGGTTCGAGACGCATTCAACACAGTGGATCGTTCACCGACGACAATAACTTCCTCTCCCTGAACTGCTTCTTCAGCAAGAGAGAAGTTCAGGTCGGTACTTTGCGATAGTTGAAGATATACCTGTTCACGGACCTGCTTTTGATATCCTACAATTGAAGCCGTGACCGTGTACGGTCCACCGACTCTCATGTTTGGAATATTATAGCGGCCATCAACGCGCGTGCTTGTGCCGTACTTCGTTCCGCTTGGTTCGTGAACTGCAACGACGTTGACGCCGGGAAGTGCTTCTCCGGCCTTGCTCGTCACTTTGCCGTTCATAGCTGCGGTGGTAACACCTTGCGAGAAGGCATTCAACGTTGCCAACACACACAACGAAGCAACAAGCAGCCATGCGCGTAGTCGGGTAATTGAAGTCCTCATAGGGGATCTCCTTAATAAGAATGAGTACTTGTAGTGGATTAGTGCTTTGCCTTTTGTTTTCAAAGATGTTTGCACCAGAACGGTGCTAAAGACGGGTTGATGCCAAGGTTTGATGTTGACGCTGGGAAAAACATACACAACGCAAATATCAAAAACAAGTATCTCCACTTCAATAAATTGTTACCGCCGCGTAAAGAACAAGAAAAGAACGGCCGTTTGCAATTGGAAACTGTTTTCGGTTTATTTGCAACAAGCGTATCGCTGTGTACTTTCATCAACGTTCTTCTCTTGTGGAGCACCACGCATGGCTGAAGCGACTACCCCTGTGAAAGCAAAGAAGCGTCCCCGCGAACTTGCAGTTGTCAATCAGGCCGGGTGCACCGGATGCGAAGTCTGCATCGAATTTTGTCCGGTTGATTGCATCCTCACCGTGCCCGGGCCAGATTACGACATGCACAAGAAACTTGTTGAGATTGATCTGGACATTTGCATCGGCTGCAAGCTCTGTGTAAAGTATTGTCCGTGGGAGACAATTGAAATGGTTCCGAGCAGCGAGGCACTGCACGTGGCAACCGGCTGGACTCAGCGATCGGTACTGCCTGAGGCCGAATGGATTCGCGACACAGGAGTCGAAATCGTAGAGCAAGGACCGTTACCTTTGCCGGGGAGCAAGGTGAGGTGAGACGAAACTCGCGCACCAACACGAAAGGGGATGGCCACAGAGGCAATCTCCTTTTCGTGCTTGGGCGGTGTCGATAACTTCGAAACAATGGACAAGATTGATTCACTGTATCGTGACGATAATGGACCATCAAGAAAATCAACATGAATTCGCGTCGGAAGACGAATCTGAACGCGTTGCCAGGTTGCTCAACTCAGGCAAGTTCCACGAATTGCTTGCCCTCGCCCGACACCGGATGCAATCGGATGCTTCAACCTCAGTCTATCCGGCAATTGTTGGAACCTGCTACATCCAACTGCATAAGTATCAAGAGGCGAAACGATTTCTCCTGAAGCAGGTTACCCGCTTTCCTGATTCCTGCCAGTTGCACTTTGAACTGGGACAGGCTTGTCTGGCGCTGCGTGATCCTGAGGAAGCTGAGAAAGCGTACCTTCATGCGCTTGAGATTGTTGGCGAGACTGACAAGGAACTGAAATCGTCGTACCTCACGAGCCTCGGCGGCGCCTTTTGGGATTCAAGGAAACGAAAGGAGGCTCTTGTGACATGGCAGGAAGCGTTGGCACTCGATCCCTCAAACGATGCTGCCAAAGAGATGCTGCGTCTCCACACGAATCAATACGGCGAACCGTCATCGCCAACTCCCGCCTTCGACGATGTCTATCACTTTCAAAACATCCAGACCGAAAAGTACTTCCACGCGAACAACAAGAAGGGATTTGCTGATCTTGAGGAGGCGAGTCGGATTACCGGGTTGATCACCAAGGCCTGGAATGACCTCGTGGCTCCGCGCAAGAAGGAGTTGGATCGTATGTCTGCAGCAGAGAAGACGGAAGTCTACTCTGCTGTGAAGATTGACTTTAGTGGACCAGACCCGTTGATTGGCAAAATGCAGTTTGATGAGCCTTTCGATGATGACTCGTCAGAAGAAATGCCTCTCCTCTCGGGCGGAGAAATTGACGAGGTGCTGAACGAGTTGAGCCGGACGCTTCCATTTCTGCCGCCTGATGGTGTTATCAACCTGATGTTTGCGGTGCCCGCGTTAGTGGCGATCGGACTTCCGTACGAGCGCCTCGAAGTGATACTTAGAGGCGATCCACCGACTGAGGAGGAAGAAACCCAACTGGTGTGGGCATACGATATTGTTGAGGCGGTACACGATGCGCTGGAATATCGGGGTACCGACGCGGAAATCGATGCAATGATGGATGCAGTAGCAATTACCGCCGAGGAACTCGAGCCAAACCTCGCCCCTGAAGTTGTGCGCACGATACACACGGCGATTCTTACTGTTGAGCGCACACTGACAAAAGATCCGCCGCGAAAGAAGCGGAAGAAAAAAAAGAAACGCTGACCAGGCCGACAAGTCTCGCATCAGGCGCCGGGCTGCAAACTCCTTGTCAAAGCATGACAAAGCACTTGGAAAAAAGGTCGGATTTTCTTAAACTGTGTCGGGCGAATTGCAGTCCCGACAAGTTTCATAGCAGGAGACTGCTGGCGTATCTCAGCTGGTAGAGCAGCAGATTCGTAATCAGCAGGTCGACGGTTCAAATCCGCCCGCCAGCTCAAATGAAAGTTGTCGGGATAATCAGCAGGTCGACGGTTCTCACGAGGTGATGCCTTCGGCAAAATCCGCCAGCTCAAACGAAAGTTGTCGGGATAGTCAGCGAAATCTGCCCGGCGGCTCAACAGCGCAAGCGAAAGATACACCCAGAGACGTTGCATGTGCAACGTCTCTGTGTTTTTGGGGTGA
>CAYJNF010000219.1:0-6619 GCA_964370915.1 uncultured Chitinophagales bacterium | reverse complement strand
GGTATGTGCTGCGACGAATTCTCCGCCGCGCTGCCCGCTTCGGACGAAATCTCGGCATGCGTGAACCGTTCATCTACCAGATCACTTCTTCTGTTGTGGAGTCGATGGGCAAGGCGTTTCCCGAGATTGTGGAGAAGCAGTTGCATGTTGAGCGGGTCATCAAGGCGGAAGAAGAGAGCTTCAACGCAACACTTGACCGGGGGCTGGAAATTTTCGAAACGGTGGTCGAGCGTATTGGTCACTCAAAAGTATTCCCCGGCGAAGACGCGTTCAAGTTGTATGACACGTTTGGCTTCCCTCTCGACCTCACACAACTGATGGCTGAGGAACGCGGACTGAAGGTCGATGTCGGGGGGTTCACCGAGTTGATGGAGGAACAAAAGAACCGTTCTCGTGAGTCGGGAAAGATGGAAATGGTCCATGCCTCGTCCGAGCTTTCCTCGAAACTGGGAGAGTTCAACGAATCGCGATTTGTTGGCTACGAGTTTCTTGAAACACGTTCGATTCTCGAAAAGGTCGTTGACGGCAGATTCATTTCACTCGACCAAACTCCCTTCTATGTGGAGTCGGGCGGACAGGTAGACGATCTTGGTATGCTGGAAGGAGAGAATTTCGTTGCTGAGGTTCTTGATTCATTCAAGCAGGAAAAGCGTATCGTTCATGAGATAGCTATCAAGCGAGGGTCGCCGGAGACTCTGATTGGCAAAGGCGTCATCGCACGAGTTGACAAGCCCCGCCGCCACAACATCCAGCGCAACCACTCCGCCACGCACCTGGTGCACGAAGCTCTTCGACGCGTGCTCGGCACGCATGTGCACCAGCAAGGCTCGCTTGTTGCGCCCGATCATCTGCGGTTCGACTTTCCCCACTTTGGCAAGATTTTGCCCGAAGAAATCTGTGCAATCGAAGAGATGGTGAACGCCAAGATCGCGGAAGACATCGGTGTTTTCACCGAAGTAGATATGCCTATAGAGAAGGCGAAGAAAATTCCGAACGTGAAGATGTTCTTCGGAGACAAGTACGGTGATATCGTCCGCGTGGTGTTTATCGATGAGAAGTATAGCGTTGAGTTCTGCGGCGGCACACACGTCAAAACCACAAGAGACATCGGATTGTTCAAGATTATTTCTGAATCAAGCATCGCGAGCGGCGTCCGGCGCATCGAGGCAGTCACGGGCGAAGGCGTACAAAAGTACATCGACGGACAATTGGCTAAAGCAAAGGGTCTCGACGAGCAAATCGTCAGGTTCATCGAAGAGAAGGAGATGCTTGAGCGTGAATTGCAAAAGTTCGAGAAGGCGCCCATCGGGACCCGGCGACCGTCGCTTGGAGCGATCACCCTTTCCTCAAATCAAACAGAATCAATCAAGGCAGTTGAATCCGGCCTCAAGGCCCGCGAGCAAAAGCTGGAACAATTGTCGAAGCAAACTCTTGACCTGAAAAAAGATCTCAGCAAACACAAAGTGAAAGAGGCGTCATCAGAAATTGAATCACTGGTCGCCGCCGCTTCAATCCTTGACAGCATCAAAGTCGTCTCCTCAAAAGTGGATGCAACAACGATGGATGAGTTGAAAAGCATTGGCGATACGCTTCGCTCCAAGCTTGGCAGCGGTGTTGGCATTCTTGCCAGTGTCATCGATGAAAAGGTGGCGCTTGTTTGCGTCGTCACAGATGACTTGATCAAAACGAAGAATCTTCAAGCGGGCAAGATCGTTGGCGAGGTTGCAAAACAGGTTGGCGGTGGTGGCGGCGGCAAACCGCATCTCGCGACCGCAGGTGGAAAAGATGTTGCACAACTCGAAGCAGCGTTAGGCAACGCACCATCCATAGTTCAGAAGCTGTTGTCAAAATGAAACTCCGGCAATTGACAGTTGTCAATCACACTTGTCCAAAACAGACTTGTTGAACTCCTGTCGGAGTTCTGAAATGAGTCGTATGTGTTCTCTACAAACATGGAACTCCTACCGGAGTTCGATCTCTGTAAATCCCGTAGGGATTCTATGTTTGTAGATCAGATTCCAATTGCAACGAATCGGAACTCCGTTAGGAGTTCAACACGATGCGCTTGTGGCTTTGAGACAGCATCACAGAGCTCACTCCGGCATCCACTAGCAAACGTGTTCCATGTAGATCGAAAATCATGATTTACCCACAGATGTCAACTTGTTTTGGACAGCAGTGGTTGTCAATCGTCAATTCACAATTGTCAATTCTAAAATCTGAATCACCATGGCACACTTACCGGTTACCATCCTTGCACGGCAGGCATACATCCAAGATGAATTGGCAGCAAGCGCCGAGACGAAGAAGAAAATCTTCGAAGCCTGCAACGACAAGATCATCAAAGCCGTCGATACAATTATCAACGCCCTCAACAACAAGAAGAAGTTGTTGTTGTGCGGTAATGGAGGGAGTGCCGCGGATTCCCAACATCTTGCCACAGAATTCACCATCCGCATGAACCCGAACATCAAACGGCCCGGAATTGCTGCGCTCGCGCTGACCACGGATTCATCGATGCTCACTGCCGGCGCAAATGACCTCGGTTATGACAACGTGTTTGCCCGCGCAGTGGAAGCCCTTGGCCAGTCAGGCGACGTGTTGCTGGGAATCAGCACGAGCGGAAAATCCGAGAGCGTGAACAACGCGTTCCGGATGGCGAAGTCGAAGGGCATGGCAACCATCGGCTTCCTCGGCAAAGACGGCGGCGCATCCAAAGACTTGTGCGATGTCGCGATCATCATCCCTTCCAACGACACGCAGCGAATTCAGGAAGGACACATTACCGTCGGCCACATCATTTGCGGACTTGTTGAACGCGAAATGTACGGCTGATCTGCTGAGCATTTAAGGTTTCCCCTTCTCATGGCAACGTCACACACGAACAGGGCACGTCGAGGCGATTTCCTCATTCCGTTTCTTACCGTGCTGTTCGACGCAATCGCAATTGAATTCGCGTTTCTGTTTTCCTACTGGCTCCGATTTCAAAGCACACTTGTCGATTACCTTGGCGTGAAAGAACTCGGCGGCCCACCGTTTCGCGGCTATCTCTTCGGCTCGCTCTTCGTTATGTTTGTGTGGCTGTTGCTGTTTAAATCGCGGAATATGTACGGCATCCGGCGCAACGTTACACTTTCCGACGAGTTTATCAACGTCGCGAGAGTGGCGAGCTGGGGAATGCTCATTGTGATGAGCGCGGCATTTTTCTACCGCGATTTCTCCTACTCCCGTGTCGTGTTCGGGTTTCTCTGGATTGCATCCATCGGATTCATTTTCGTCGGACGCGCCGCTGTGCAATCTCTTGAACGACGGTTCTATCGAACCGGTCAGCACCTTCAGCTGTCGATCATTATCGGCAATGACTCGCTCGCGAATCAGGTCTACACCGGCCTTAACCGGCATCCGTCGTTCGGCTTCAGCATTATCGGATACTTTGCCGAATCGAACGCCCATGCAGAGCTCGCGCTTGCCTCATCGGCGTACCTCGGCCCGATTGCCGACGCCCCCGCGTTTATTCGCGATCAGGCAATCGACCTCGTGTTCATTGCACTACGTTCGAAGGAACAATACCAGCTGTTGGATCTGATCAGTGAATGCGAAGGCGTGAATGTCGAATTCATGATGGTGCCTGATGTGCTTGAGGTGCTGGCCAGCGATGTGAAAGTGCGCGAGTTGCAGGGCATTCCGTTTCTGACGATCAAGAGTATCCCATTTTCTGTTTGGGGACGAATTACCAAGCGCACGTTTGATATCGTTGTGGCGACAGCGCTTCTGGTGTTGTTCTCCCCTCTTTGGCTGCTCATCATGGTGCTCGTCAAACTGAGTTCGCCCGGACCAATCCTCTTCAAGCAGGAACGTCTCGGCATGGATGGCAAGCGATTCGCGATGTACAAGTTTCGCTCGATGCGTGTCGATGCAGAATCCAAGACCGGACCCGTATGGACATCGAAACACGATCCACGGCGAACTGGAATCGGTGTGATCATTCGAAAGACCAGTCTCGATGAAATCCCGCAACTGTTCAATGTGCTGAAGGGAGAAATGAGTCTTGTGGGTCCGCGGCCCGAGCGGCCGTACTTCGTCGATCAATTCAAGAATCACATCCCCAAGTATCTTGACCGGCATCGCGTAAAGACCGGCATGACCGGCTGGGCGCAGGACAACGGCCTCCGCGGCCACACATCATTGGAAGAGCCGAACAAGTACGATTTGTATTATATCGAGAACTGCTCGCTTGCATATGACATAAAAATCTTGCTGCGTACCATCCGGGCGGCGCTCTCATTCAACGAGGTACAGTAATGATTCCACTCATCGTTTTCTACCTGCACATCGTCATGGTCTCGGCTGTCTTTACCAAAAGGTATCAGTCGGAAAGCATCGGTGAAGGATTGTTGGCGGTGTTCTTCATGGGACTGATTTTTTTCGTCGGATGGGCGATGGCATCATTCATCATGAAGCTCGCAATGCCGCAAGAGGGATTGGCGATCTGGTTCGATCGCGACGCTGCATCGCTCCTCCTCCTGACTGCGGCGGAAACAATCCTCTACTATTTCTATTTCAAAGATGAGAAGCGTGAGGAAACTCCCGAGAGTTTTCCGACGTAAAAAAAAACGAGGAGTGGCAACCACTCCTCGTTAAGCACTATCTCGATGTTCTCCAGCCTCAGTCTACCTTCGTCACCCACACACCATTCTCGTTCACACTGCGCAAGCGGTCGGCGGCATCACGCGCTTCGGCCTGGGTGGCGTATCGACCAACCCTTACGCGGTACCACTGTCTCCCCTTCACATTCGCCTCGACGACGTACGGAGTGAAGCCGGCGTTCTTCAAGCGCTCCACCACCCGATCGGCATCGCGCTGTTTCGTCCACGATGAGACCTGAACCGTAAAGTTTCCTGTGCCGGTTGGCGGGGTTGTGATTGCCAGTGTTTCGGTTGGTTTTTTCTCCTCTGTCGCAGACGGAGGCTTCACAGCTTCTTCGGTCGGCTTTTCGCTCGGCGTAGGTGTCGGCTCGAGTTGCTGCTGACCCGACGTTTCCGGCTGAGTGGTGCTTTCCTCTGATTGTGGAGCCGGCTGAACAACCGGCGGCAACGTCTCATCCGCTGACTGAACCGGTGCTCTCGTTCCCCAGAGATGGATAATGCCGAAATAGTTGAGTGCAAATGTTATGATTGCAAGAATCAGCAGCCCGAGAATAATCTGCAGCAACGGCGATGGCCCCGTACTTGCATTGAAGTCGCGCAACGTGGGGGGCGGTTCCGATGGCTTGAAAGGTTCTGTTTCAGGAGTTTGCGGAGGCGTGGGCTCCCCTTCTGTCCCTTCACCCCTCAGATTAAGTTTCGGCATAAGTTTCCTCTCCTTCGGTGGTGGTTCAGCTTGCATTTCGAATTTCTGGGTCTCTTCCTGCTTCGGCGGCACAACAGCTTGTGGAGGTGGTTTCACCGCCGGAGACTCCGTCGGGACTGTGAGTTGTTGCTTCCGATATTCGTCGGCGCTGATCTCAAGCCCGGTGTCAACGACAATTTCTTTTCCCAGACGCTCCGCGAACGGATCGTACGACCCTTCCTTGCCCGCGTACTCTGTTTCGGCAACAGCAGGATGCAGTTCGTAGGTCCCGACAAGCAGCGTCTTGAGACTTCGATAACGCTCGTTGACTTTGTCTGCGAGTTCGTTCTCAACTTCGAAGAACGGCATGCGTCGCTGTCGTTTCACCCCCACGACATGCGTTCCGAACGTTCCAAAGTTCGGCACTTCGACTCGTTGCCCCTTCTTCAGTGCTGAGAGTAAATATACATAGAACAAATGAGAAACCGCAACTACGCTGGTTTCATGTGCCACCCGTCGGTCGACACACCGTTTCAGCAGGTCGTCTCTGTTCATGATGTTTTATTACTCCAATTGATGAGGTCTTGTGCGGGAGTGAATGATAGATAATCACGCGGAGGCACCACAAACACCTCCTTCGTCTCGGTGTTGAGCCCCTGTCTCCCCGGTCTGTGCTCAATGAGAAAATCACCGATGTTATCTAACGTAAGCTCGCCGTTCGTGAGAATTTCTTCCGTCCACACGTCGGCAAAAGCAAAAATGATTTCCCGGACAGTTTGCTTGGAAATGCCCGCCCGTTCCGAAATCATGTTGATCAGTTCTTCTTGACTCATAGTTGAAGTACTCCCCGATAATATTACCACATAATCTCAACGGACAGCGCGCCTCGACGCGGCTGACCCGTGTAGCCTTCCCAGTATGCCCGTTGTTGATCGAGAATATTTTCGATTGTGACTGACATGGAAACTCGTGGTGAGAAGCTATACCCAACGATCAGGGTCCAAAGGTTGAGTGGACGTAGCTTCGTGCCGCCACCCATGGTCGTATAACGGTTACCAACGTACTGCAGATCAGATTCTAACAAAAGTTTGGACGAAATCTGGTGCCGATACAATGCACTGATGACAACCTTTGGATTGTACGGAAAAACCTGGCGTGTCACCAAGTCTCTTGTATCGCGATAGGAAAACGTCAGACCCGCTACAACATTCTGCTTGACCGCAGCATGTAATTCAGAATCGAATGACAGGATCCGTGTTGTCCACTCATACTCAACGGACCAGAGATTCTC
>CAYJNF010000218.1:0-6642 GCA_964370915.1 uncultured Chitinophagales bacterium | reverse complement strand
TTTACGTTGAAGGATTTGCTCTCACGTTCTGCCACCGACTTGCGAAAGGTGTGGGGAGGTGTTGTCGGGGAACGCTATTGGCATTTGCTCCGCGGCGAGGATGTGGAGGAACTGGAAACGCACCGCCGTACGGTCGGGCACTCACACGTGCTTCCACCCGACCAGCGGACAAAGGAAAGTGCGTTTTGGGTTACTCAGAAGCTTGTCCACAAGGCGGCGACGCGATTGCGACGAATGGAGTACTGGTGCTCCAGTCTTGGGGTGTTCGTCAAGTTCATGAATCGCCCGAAATGGGAAACTCATGTGAATTTTGTAGAGAGTCAGGATACGCTTACGTTGCTGGAGGCGTTGCAGAAACTCTGGAGTGATTTTCCGAAATCAGGAAAACCGCTAGCGGTCGGCGTGACGCTCTATAATCTTGTTCCTGACAGTCTGCATACCTTTGCGATTTTTGATGAGGACAAGCGGACTGAACTTGCGAGGGCCATGGACAAGTTGAATGCAAAATTCGGAAAGACTGCCGTCCATTTTGGCGGCATGACGGGCAGAGCCGCGCCAACGAGGATCGCGTTTACGAATATTCCTGAGATTGAGGATTTTGAGTTTGATGAGTAGATCCAATGACTAATGACCAATGACTAATTTCTCATGACGTTCCAGAATAACTCAGAGTTCGCAGCGAAGCTCGATTCCGAAGATACTCTCGCAGGGTTTCGCGACCGCTTCTTCATCCCACACACTCACGATGGCAAGGAGACGATTTACTTTTGCGGCAACTCGCTCGGACTGCAACCCAAATCCGTACGGAGCTATCTCGAGCAGGAGCTGAAGGACTGGGAAACGCTGGGTGTTGATGGGCATTTCCGCGCCAAGAATCCCTGGATGCCGTACCATGAGTTATTGACAGAGCAGACTGCCCGACTCGTAGGCGCAAAGCCGGGCGAAGTGGTTGTTATGAACACACTCACGGTCAATTTGCATCTGATGCTCGTGTCGTTCTATCGCCCGACAACAATGCGTCACAAGATTGTCATCGAGGCGCATGCGTTTCCGTCGGATCGATACGCCGTCGAATCGCACATCAGGTTTCACGGTTTCGATCCGAAGAGATCGCTGATTGAGCTGCAGCCTCGCGCGGGAGAAACAACGCTTCGCACGGAAGACATTGAGGACGTTCTTGAGGCCGATGGCGACGAGATTGCCGTTGTTCTCCTCGGCGGGGTCAACTACTATTCCGGTCAAGCTTTTGAGATGCAGCGGATTGCCCGTGCCGGTCAGGCGCAAGGGAGTATAGTTGGATTCGATCTGGCCCACGCCGCAGGAAATGTGCCGCTTGATTTGCACGAATGGAACGTCGACTTTGCAGTTTGGTGTTCATATAAGTATCTGAACTCCGGTCCGGGCGGAATTGCCGGCTGTTTTGTTCACGAACGGCATGGCAACGGAGTCGACCTTCCTCGTTTTGCAGGCTGGTGGGGACAAAACAAACGCATCCGTTTTCACATGGGGCCATCCTTCGATGCAATTCCGGGTGCCGAAGGGTGGCAGGTGAGCAATCCGCCGATTTTGCCAATGGCCTCTTTGCGCGCAGCGATGGAGATTTTTGATGAGGCAGGAATGTCTGCATTGCGGGCAAAGAGCCAGCGTCTCACGTCGTTTTTGGAGTTTTTGATTGATCAGCACCCCAGCCGGAAATTTTCCGTAATCACGCCGCGGGATCCGGCTCAGCGCGGATGTCAACTGTCGATCCGGGTGCTTGATGGCGGAAAGGGTCTGTTCGATCATCTGACAGCGCATGGCGTGGTATGTGATTGGCGCGAGCCGGATGTTGTCAGAGTTGCTCCCGTGCCGTTGTACAATTCATTTTCGGAAGTGTTTCGATTCGTAAAGATCCTTGCGGGTTAGCAGGGCTGTGTGAAAATATTCTTGATGAAATGGAGAATGATTTGAAAAACAAAGTTGCGTTGGTTGGTGCCGGGCTTGCCGGTTCCCTGCTCGGCGTCTATCTGGCGAGGAAGAACTTCCCGGTGGAAATCTTCGAACGCCGGCCTGACATGCGTGTTACCGACATAGGCGGTGGACGTTCGATTAATCTGGCGCTTTCGGTGCGGGGCATTCACGCGTTGGAAGAGGTCGGCATTGCCGACAAGATCATGCGCATTGTTATTTCGATGCGGGGGCGTATGGTCCATACTGCCGATGGGGAGCTTATTTTTCAGCGGTACGGCAAAGAAGAGTCGGAGGTTATCTACGCGACGTCGCGTGCCGAATTGAACAAGACTCTCATGACCGCAGCGGAGAAATACAAGAATCTGCACATCACGTTTGATACAAAATGCGTCGGCATGGATTTCGAAACGACAAGTCTCAAGCTCATTCGGGAAGAGACGGGCGAAGAATTCAACGTTGAGCCGCGCACGGTCATTGGAACGGACGGTTCCTCCTCAGCCATTCGCAATGAAATGGAAGCGCGGGGAATCGGGTCGTATACGCTTGACTATCTTGAGTACCGGTACAAGGAACTGACTATGCCCCCGGGGCCGAATGGCAAGCATGCGATGGAAAAGAACGCGTTGCACATCTGGCCCCGCAAAACATACATGCTCATTGCCTTGCCCAATCTCGACGGCAGCTTCACGTGTACATTCTTTTTCTCCCACAAAGGAGAAGAGAGTTTTGAAACTCTGAATACCGAGGACAAAGTCAAAGCATTCTTCTCGGAACACTTCCCCGACGTCGTTGCGTTGATTCCCGACCTGACGAAAGAATTCTTTGCAAACCCGACGGGATCAATGGTAACCGTGAAAGGCTCGCCATGGCGCGTCGAAGGAAAGACCCTGTTGCTTGGCGATGCGGCGCACGCCATCGTCCCGTTCTTTGGGCAGGGGATGAACTGTGCCTTTGAAGATTGCACGATTCTCAATCGCTTGGTGGATCGCCAAATGTCGTATGGGCGCACGACGGAAAAGGTCGACTGGAATGAATTGTACACTGACTTTGAGAAACAACGGAAGAAAGACACCGACGCAATCGCTGATCTCGCGGTGGAGAATTTTGTTGAGATGCGCGATTTTGTTGCGCAACCGAAGTTTCAATTGAAAAAGAAGATCGAGAGACTTCTCGAAGATAATTATCCCGGTTTGTTTGTTCCGAAGTATACCATGGTCACGTTCCGACGGCTGCCGTATTCGGTCGCGCGTGCCAGGAGTATCGTGCAGGAAGGAATTCTTGACCAGCTGTGCCAGAACATTTCGCGGCCCGAAGAACTGGATCTGCGCAAGGCCGACGTACTCATCAGCAAGCAGCTGGACTATATCGAATAACTGTGAGATCAACTATGCCTCATCCACTCATCTCCGATACGGTCACGGAAGGTGTTCGCGTTCGCGCGGTTGCTTCATACTTGAGCGATCAATCCAGGCCGGATGAAGAGAAATTTGTGTTTGCGTACAAGATCACCATCAGCAATGAAGGCAATCGGCGTGTGCGGCTGCTTTCACGACGCTGGGTGATCATTAACGGCGATGGCGACCGCGAGGACGTTGCCGGACGCGGCGTGGTCGGCAAAACGCCGAGTCTCGCACCGGGCGATATGTTCGAGTATACCAGCTTCTGCCCGCTTGATACCGAGTGGGGAACAATGGAGGGGACGTATCAGATGCAGCGTGAAGATGGAACATTGTTCGACATCGTGATCGGACGATTCTATCTCGCCGTGAATGCACCGCAGTCCGCAGAGGTTGTATGAACTTCTGCAGCAATTGTGGGAAGCCCGTTCAACTGGCAGTTCCATCAGGTGACCACAAGGCCCGTTTTATTTGCAGCTCGTGCAACACTGTTCACTATGATAATCCCCGCATGATTGTCGGATGTTTGCCGCGTTGGAAGGACAAGGTGTTGCTCTGCAAACGGGCGAATGATCCCAGGCGCGGGTTCTGGACATTGCCGGCCGGCTTTCTTGAAAACGACGAGACTGTGGAAGCGGGGGCGATGCGCGAAACACGCGAGGAAGCAAACGCGAAGATCGAGCTTGTACGACTGATTTCATTATACAGTATTCCGGTTATCGGACAGGTGTATGTGTTTTTCCTTGCAGAGTTGATGGACCTGGACTTTCATCCCGGCGTGGAGACAGAGGTGACTGCCTTGTTCACCCGGGATGAGATTCCGTGGGATAAACTTGCATTCACCTCAGTCCGGTTCACGTTGGAGAAGTACTTTGAAACCGACGGGCGCTTGACCGACCAGGTGTTTGTCGGCAGCTACATCGCAACCCCTGAAAAAAACCAGGCAAAGAAATTTCAATAATGGTTGACTTTGTCTCTGCGGGATGATAGATTGTAGACGCAGTTCATGCTGTACGGGAAATTTTTGCAGGGGAATTTCCGGTACGATGTTGAAGCCCTGGGAAAGGGAGGTGATCCTATCTTGAAATCAAACATAGGAGCCTCTGGCGAAGCCTGTTAGCAACAGCTCTCAAGGTTCCAAGAAAACGATAACGGTCCCGTTGTGCAAACGGCGGGACCGATTTCTTTTTCCTACCAATCCTGTGCGAGGCCGTTGACCGGTTCATCCTGTTGGAATCTCCGCTCGAGTCGCGCTCGTTTGCTACCGCAGCCGGTTGCACATCCAAATTCTTCTACGTACAATCACTTACCGATTTCCACCACCAATAGATCATTTGCATGATGGACCATACACCCGGTTTCCTGGCGATTGTTAATGACGCAAAGACACGTGTCAAAGAGACGACAGTTGAAGAGGTGCTGCTGCGGATGCAGCGTGGTGTTGACTTCGTCTTCATCGACACACGCGAAGAGCATGAGTGGAACGAAGCGCATGCTTCCGGGGCAATCTTTCTGAGTAAGGGAATCATTGAGCGCGAGATTGAAAGGGTGGTGACCGACAAATCAAAAGAAATTGTGCTATACTGCGGCGGCGGTTTTCGTTCGGCGCTGGCCGGGGACAATCTCCGGAAAATGGGGTATGCAAATGTTTATTCGATGGCAGGAGGGTGGAAAGCATGGAAGGCAGCCAATGCAAAGATCGAAAGCGTGTTGACTACAACCGGAGAGGATCTCGGGGGATAGTCAGTGTGATTGGTGTTCGGGCAATGGTGCTATGTGCAGTTCTCTTTTTTGCATTTAGCACGAGCCTGTCTCAGGAACATCCTCTCCTTGCCGGAATTCGCCTGGCAGAGACACAGTTCAGTGGCTGGAAATACGGACATCGAATCCACAGGCGGCAGTTGAATTGCGTACAGTTTGTCGTTGCCGTCGTTCGTGATTTGGTTCGACGGGAACTCACTCCTTCCGAGCAAAGCGCAATCCTCATTAACAACATCGCTCGTCGGAAATCGCTGAATCACCTGATCCCGCGAGATGACAAACGCATCCGCGGCATTCAGACTGCGTTGCTCGAAATGGGGAAGGGAAGGATAGTCAGTCCTGAGGAAGCGCAGCCCGGCGACTTTGTGCAATACTGGCGACTTCACAAGAGCGGGTGGCGAGGGCACGCCGGAATTATTGTAGACGTTAAGCAGGAAAATGGATTGTTGTGTGCATCAGTGCTAGGCTCGCATCAGTCTCTCAATCGTGTTGGGATAGGGAATTTTCTTGTTGGATTGAACGACCCCGGTCTCAAAGTTTATCTGGTCAGATTTGTGCAAGAGGAAGCCTCATGAACATCGCAAACGAATTCGCCCGATACTCCGCCTTGCTTCTCAGCAGTGAATACGTTCCACGCATTCAGATTTGCGTAGAACGGTTGACGGATGAACAAATATGGTGGCGTCCGAACGAGACATCGAACAGTATCGGGAATCTGATGCTCCATCTGCGCGGAAACGTTACGCAGTGGATCGTTCATGGTATTGGTGATGTTCCGTTTCAGCGCGACCGCGACGGTGAGTTCTCCGAGCGCAAGGTGATTCCCCGCGAACACCTCTTGGCGCTTCTCAAAGACGCTGTTCAGGCAGCAGAAGACGTCATCCTCAATCTGAATCCCGCAAGGTATAGTGAGACTAAGATGATTCAAGGGAACTCGACGAGTGTGTTCGAGGCAATCTATCATGTCGTGGAACATTTTTCGATGCACACGGGACAAATTCTCCTCATGACAAAAATGATCACCGCAAAAGATCTGGAGCTTGACGATTTTCCGGGGGGAGACGGAAAGAGGCCGCGGTGATCGCGTGAAGTGTACTCATAATTGAGAAATTGGAGGTAACATGCTGAGATTGTTTGCTAGTGCAGCAGGCGTTGTGGCTTTTCTGGCTGTGATGATGATGTACTCCTTTCAGCCGGGATTTGATTTGGTGGAACTTTCGATCGGTGACAGCGATGATCCGCAGGCGCGCGATGAGATGGAGTTTCTCATTCAACGCGACCCCGTGGCAAATGAGGTTCCCCGGGACATTCATCGTCGCGAGGTTGAGTTTGTTAAGACAATTCCCACACGTGAGACCCTTGCTCTCTCCAAAGGAAATTCACTTCAAAGTCTGACCTGGGTGGAACGAGGACCGAACAATGTTGGCGGACGAACGCGCGTGCTTGCCGCCGATATCGCCAATCCCGGAACACTCATCGCAGGAAGCGTTGCAGGAGGAATCTGGAAAACGACTGACGACGGCTCGTCGTGGCG
>CAYJNF010000217.1:0-6646 GCA_964370915.1 uncultured Chitinophagales bacterium | reverse complement strand
CGGTGATACTGCGTGAAAGATTGAGTGCCGCGCCTACTTCCGGCGAGAACGTAATGATGATTCCCGAGACATACCAAATAGGAACGCCGACCGCCGTGACCGCGAGGAACTTGAGCAACGCCGATTTCGATTTGAGAATCAGGAATACGTCGCCGCGTTTGTGCGTAGCCTGCTTCTGCGCCTCGAACATCTCCGATTCGCGCAACGTGAAAATACGTCCCGCAAGCACGACAAGTCCCATCGCCCCACCCACAAAATACGCTACGCGCCAATCGAACGACGCTCCGACGAACGATGCAGTTAACGCTCCCACCAAACCAAGAAATGAAATGACGGTGGTCCCGTATCCACGGTACTGTTTGGGAAGTATCTCCGCCACCAGTGTTACGCCCGCACCGAACTCTCCGGCAAGACCAATGCCGGCGACAAACCGAAGAACGGCGTAGCTGTTGATGTCATTGACGAAGCCGTTCAGAATATTTGCCAGGGAGTACATCGTGATGGTGGAGAGCAACGCAAATCGCCGCCCGAACTTGTCGCCGATGATTCCCCACATCACGCCGCCGATGAGCATACCGATCATCTGGAGATTCAGCAGCAGAATTCCTTTCGAGGTCAACTCGTCACCTACGATGCCGATATCCTTCAGGCTCGCGATGCGCACAACACCAAACAGGACAATGTCGTAGAGATCGACAAAGTAGCCGAGTGCCGCCGCGATCACAGCAAGTGCTAATCCTTTGTGTCGAGTGTTGGTCATTTCACGTCAGAGAGAAAAGAGACGAGTGAGGATTTCAGTTGCTTTCTACTTCCGCTGCAAGAACCAAACGCTATGTATCATACGACCATCGCAACGCAAGCGAGGCCATTGCCATGCCACCACCCGACCCCACCATCATTACGAGATCATCCTTCTTCAGCTTGTGCTGCCGAACCGCGTCCGCCATCGCCATGGGAATGCATGCGCTGCCGGTGTAGCCAAACCGGTCCATAATGTTGTGCGACCTCTCGTGGGGGACACCAATCTTGTCGAGTGTTTCGTTGATACTGTTGATGTTGATTTGGGTGAAGAAATATATGTCGACGTCCTGCGCCTGCTTGTTCATTCTGCCGAGAAGTTCATTCACGAGGCGAGGCCAGTACGTTGCGTTGGTCTCGAGAGGAATCTTCTTTGCAAACCGGAGAAGATTGTCCTTCCGATCGATAACATCTTTCGTCGTCGGCATGAACGTGCCGCCAGCATAAATACCCATGTAGTCGTGATACTGGCCATCCGCTATCAACTTGGAGGTAATAATGCCAACATCATCGGTTGTGGCGCGAACAACCACTGCGCCAGCGCCATCGGCGAAAAGCGTTGCAATCTTGTGATCAGAAAAATCCAGATACTTGCTCATGCCGTAGCCGCCTGCAACGAGTATGTGCTTGTATTGCTCGTCTGCGACAATGAATTTTCCCGCTACATCCAGCGCGGTCACAAACCCTGCGCACGCGGTATTGATGTCGAACGTTCCCGCATTCGAAGCGCCCAACTTGTACTGCACTACCGATGCTGTCGACGGAGAGATGTAGTCGGGTGTATCAGTGGAGATGATGATGAGATTGAGTTGATCGGGAGTGATGCCTGCGTTTGTGAGCGCTTCCCTGGCAGCAGGAACGATCAGATCGGAGGTCGCCTGGTTCTCCGCCATGTAGTGCCGTTCAAAGATATTGCGGTTGGCGCGAAGAAACGAGTCTACGTCCATGTTATACATTGTGTTGAACTCGCTGTTCGGAACGATGCGCTCGGGAGCGTACATGCCGGTGCCGATGATCTCTGCTCGTCTCATCTAGCCCACCATCCCGCCATCGACGCTTAACACAGCTCCCGTAATAAACGCGGCTTCATCGGACGCGAGGAAGAGATACGCGTTCGCAATATCGACAGGGTCACCAAGGCGTTGCAATGGAGTCTTTTCTTTGATAGCCGTGAGTACTTTCTCCGGAACACTACCAACCATCTCAGTCGCAATGAACCCGGGGGCGACAGCATTGACCGTGATTCCCTTCCGGCCAAACTCTCGTGCCCACACTTTCGTCATACCAATCACCCCAGCCTTCGTGGCGACGTAGTTTGTCTGCCCGAAATTCCCGTAGATGCCAACAACCGAAGAGGTGTTGATGATCCGGCCATAGCTCCTTTCCACCATGAAGGGGACGACGGCCTTTGTGCAATTGAAAACACCTTTCAGGTTGACATCGACGACCTGATCGAACTGCTCAGATGTCATCTTGGCAAGCGTCGCATCACGGGTGATCCCCGCATTGTTCACAAGAATGTCGATTCTTCCGAAGTCACTCTGCGTCCTCTTCGCCATCTCCTCAGTCTGCTGATGATCGGCGACGTTGACCTTGCAGAAGATGGCCTTACGGCCTTTCGCCATGACTTCGGCGGCGGTGGCGTTTCCCAACGTCTCGTCGATGTCAACAACTGCGACGGATGCGCCTTCGTCTGCAAACCGCAGTGCCGTCGCTTTGCCGATGCCTCGTCCGGCACCGGTGATGATTGCCACCTTGTTTTCAAGTCTCATTGTCATTTCAGAATTTGAGTTTGCGTTTTTTTTCCGACCACGTCTTGTCAAAACCGTCGTAGAACGTGTTCATCTGCTGATAGAAAGCATCCATCACCTTCAAATTTCGCTTCCAGCGTTTCGCTTCTTCGGATTTGTCGTCTTCAAGCTCATGAAGAAACTGCTCCGCCAGAACGATGTTCTTTCGGACTGTACCCATATTGAAATGAAAGACGTTGATGAAGATTGTCTCATCGGCGGTATAGTAATCTTTACGGCTGTCAGGGCCATCCATTTTCTTGATAAGCCCAATCGAGTTGAGTCGCCTGACAACCTCGGAGATCAGCCCCTTGCTTCGGTTGAGGAGTTTTGCGATCTCGCCCAGGGAGAGCGGCTCGCCGGCGGAAAGCAGCAATCCGATCAAGAGGCCATTCAATCGCTTGAACCCGTACGAGGCGTACAGGTTGCCGAAATCTTCGATGAAACGTTTTTGTGTCGGTGAGATCTTGCGGGTCATAGAGTTTGGAATGTTTAGTAAATTCTAAACGATAAAAACATCAAAGTCAAGGGAAACTTTTCCGGCATAACCTGATGCCCGTCATGAAACTTCTGCCCTGATTGCGTACATTACGGCCGCAGATGCTCACCACATTCCAGGAATAACCATGACCGACCACGAAAAATGGATGGAGTTCGCCTTCAAGGAAGCCGAACAGGCATACAAGCGCAAAGAGGTTCCGATTGGATCTGTTATTATCCACGATAACCGGATCATCGGCAAAGGGTACAATCAGATTGAGAGTCTCAAAGATCCGACAGCGCATGCGGAAATCATCGCGATCACGGCCGCGGCTGCCCAGCTCGACAATCACCGGCTGGCTGATTGCACGATGTACGTAACTCTTGAGCCGTGTGCCATGTGTGCGGGAGCGATTGTCCTTGCCAGAATCCCGACACTTGTCTACGGAGCCTCAGACCCAAAGGCAGGGGCGTGCGGAACACTCTACAATATTGTGCAGGATGAACGGTTGAATCACCGAGTGGATTTGGTGCGGGGAGTTCTTGAGGAAAAATGCGGAGATATTCTTAAGGATTTCTTTTCAAAACTCAGAACAAACGGAATCGGCAAACCGCGGCCGAATTAGGAAGCAGACTCTGCTTTGAGCTTCTCGGCACGATCAGCAATCTTCAACGCCTCAATCAACTCCTCTAACTTGCCATCGATGATCTCTGCAAGATTGTAGAGTGTCAGTCCGATGCGATGGTCGGTGACGCGATTCTGCGGAAAGTTGTATGTACGAATCTTGTCGCTGCGATCGCCGCTTTTCACTTGCGCCTTCCGCTGCGCCGCAACATCACCCACCTGTGACACGATCATGTTCTCATATAGCTTCGCCCGCAACATCTTCATCGCACGTTCGCGGTTCTGGAGCTGTGAACGTTCCTGACGACACACGACGATGATGCCGGACGGCTTGTGGGTGATACGCACTGCGGTTTCCACTTTGTTCACGTTCTGTCCCCCCTTCCCGCCTGATCGAAATGTGTCCATTTCAATATCGGCCGGGTTGACTTGAATCTCGACCGGCTCAACTTCCGGCAGAACCGCGACTGTCGCTGCCGAAGTGTGCACACGCCCCTGCGCTTCTGTCTCAGGAACGCGTTGAACGCGATGCACGCCGCTTTCGAACTTCATCGTCCCATAAACATCTTCGCCGCTCAACCCGAATGACACTTCCTTGATTCCACCAAGACCTGTGTCGTTCATGTCCAGAACCTCAACTTTCCAGCCCTGCTTTTCTGCGTACCGGCTGTACATGCGAAGAAGATCGCCTGCAAAGAGCGCTGCTTCCTCACCGCCCGTCCCGGCCCTGATCTCAACAATGACATTCTTGCTGTCATTTGGGTCCCTGGGAATCAGAAGAACTTTCAATTCTTCTTCCAACTCGTCCAGCTTGGTTTTCGCTTCGTTGAGCTCGTCATATGCCAGTTGCTTCATCTCTGCATCCGAAGAAGTCTCAGTAATCTCCTTCAGGCCGGCGATATCGTTTTTCATCTTCCGATAACGATCGTAGGACTTGATCAACGGCGTCAAGTCGCTGTGTTCTTTGCTCAATTCGCGAAGTCTATCGGAATTAGAAACAACAGACGGATCGCTCAACAGCCGTCCTACCTCTTCGTAACGTTGACGAACTTTTTCCAACCTATCAAGCATTCAGTTCACCGACACTGTTTGTCCGGCGCCGATTTGAACCGGAGTTACGTACTCTTCTCCCAGCGCACACCGAAGGGCCGCGACTGCAACTTCAAGCTGGGAATCATCGGGCTCCTTGGTGGTAATCTTCTGCAGCCACAAACCCGGAGCGACAACGAGTTTCCCGAGGGGCGTTTCGCTTTTCTTTGCAGAAGCACGGATGAACTCATACGATACACCTCCAACAAACGGAATCAATGGCAAATGAGTTGCGATGCGAATAGCCACGCTAATGTGTCCGAGCCATTGAATGAGAATCGCATCCAGCAGACTGAACAACACAATTGCTACACCCATAACAATCAGGAGAAAACTTGTGCCGCAGCGGGGATGAAACCGGGATTGGCGGCCGGCCGATGCAACATCCAGGCTCTCGCCCTTCTCAAATGCAAACACTGCCTTATGCTCTGCACCGTGGTACTGAAACAACCGCTTGATATCCTTCAACATCGAAATCGCAAGAAGGTAGGCCAGCAACAGGCCAATGCGTATTCCACCCGCAATCAGGTTGAACCAAAGAGGTTGCTGTTCCACATCGAAGAAGAATGTCGTAACGGCAAGGGGCGTCACAAAAAACACCGCTATACCGACCGTCAGCGAGAAAATTACGGTGGCCGCGATCTTAACATTCTCGCCCGCTGAACCCTTCTTGGCAGCTTTGCCGTTGCCATTGCGAGCGTCGTCCTCATCAAGTGCAACTTCAGCAGAGAAGTTCAACGTTCTGATGCCAATCACCATCATCTCAATCAAACCAACAGCACCGCGCAGAATCGGTGATTTGAAGATCGGATATTTTTCTGCGAGCGATACATGCGGCTCTTTCTTCACCACAATCTCACCACTCGCCTTGCGCACTGCGGTCGCCACCATTCCCGGGGCGCGCATCATCACTCCCTCCAGCACAGCCTGTCCGCCGACAGCCATGGGTTTCGCTGCATCAAATCGACTCTTCACACTGATCCTTTCATTTTTCCATATCAAGGTAAGAAGAATAGCGGTGAGCCGCCAGAAGGTGTGCACATGACAAGGGGATATGCGGATTGATATCTTTCGAGATACAAAAAGGGCGAGCCGTTTGACTCGCCCTTCGCGTTCACAAACCCACCACTTACCTCATGAGAGGGAGTTTTCCTCGACGCAGTGAAGGGTCGCAGGTCGCAACTGTTGCCCTCCGTTTCTATTTCATCAACAACATTTTCTTTGAAGAATTGTGGTTCTTCGTCTGCAACGTATAGACATACACGCCAGAAGGAAGCTGGGACGCATCGAAGATCTCCGCGTATACTCCTGCTGGAAAATGCCGATTCACGAGCGAAGCGACCACTTGACCCAAGACGTTATACACCTTGAGCGACACCATCCCCTCCTCGGGCAATTCAAAGCTGATTGTAGTTGATGGATTGAATGGATTAGGATTGCATTGACCCAAGGCATAGTCGGCGGGAGTCCCCGCAGCTTGTAGCTTACGAATGAGGATATGTCCGGCCAGGGCGTTACCTCACTTCCAACTGCCGATTGATGCCCACGATACTAGCACCGATCGGCAGTTTTGCTTTTTCATAGCCATTATCACCTCCCTTCATTTTTGTAGTACAATCTTACGTGTGAGTATTTTGCCATCGGCATGCAGACGACAAAAGTAGACTCCACTCGGTATATTATCGAGTGCCAGCCGGACTTCACGGTGTCCAGCCGTTTCTACTTGGTCGACCAGCGTCATTATCACTCGGCCGAGTACGTCAAATACTCTCAGAGTAACATGAGTCGACTGGGAAAGATCGTATGGAATCACGGTCGTTGGATTGAAAGGATTTGGGTAGTTCTGACCCAGTGAGGCAATTCT
>CAYJNF010000216.1:0-6662 GCA_964370915.1 uncultured Chitinophagales bacterium | reverse complement strand
GAACAATTACCGACGACATGGGTGATTTTCGTCCGGGCATGAAAGCAAAATCAGAAAAGAACGTGCGCTCACCGCTGCTGGAGGCCGGGTTCAGCAAGGCCGATGTTCGCGAACTCTCGCACCACCTGGGACTGCCGACATGGGACAAGCCCGCGTTTGCCTGCCTCTCCTCGCGATTCCCGTACGGCATGGGCATCACAAAAGAGAATCTCATCAAAGTTGATAACGCGGAAACGTTTCTCCGCGATGAAGGGTTCAGATTCTTCCGCGTCCGCTTCCACGATGAAAAGACTGCAAGAATTGAAGTCGGCCCTGAAGAAATCGCCCGGCTCGTGGACAATCATCTGAGAGAACGACTTGTTGCGCATCTCAAACAACTTGGCTTCACGTACGTGACGTTAGATTTGCAGGGCTACCGTACCGGATCAATGAATGAAGCAATCCCTGTCGAAGTGAAGTTGCAGTTCTCGCCCTGACATTCAGGAAATGGATCGGGCGTGAAGCAGTTGTCCGTCTGTTTATTCGAACGCACATGTTCATCACTCAACCACTCCGCCCATGAGTGCAACGTCGCAGCAACGCCTTGTCGTGCTCGGCACCGGCTTTGGCGCATTTAATCTCGTGAAGAATCTGAAAGATGACTACGAGATCATCATCGTCAGTCCCCGCAACCACTTCATCTTCACACCGCTTCTACCCAGCACAACCGTTGGGACGATCGAATTCCGAAGTATCATTGCACCAATCCGGCATGCACGTGAACAGCTCATATTCTATCACGCAGGAGCACTTCGACTCGACACAGAAAGACAAACCATCCATTGCAGGGGAGTTGCCGATAGGCATGAGTTCGACGTCGCATATGACATTCTCGTCATCGCGGTGGGCGCTGTCAGCAACACCTTCGGCGTTCCCGGCGTTGCGGAACATGCCCTCTTCTTGAAGGAACTTCCTGATGCGCGCGAACTGCGCCAGCGAATCATTGGCAATTTCGAACAAGCAAACCTTCCGGGTATTACAGTGGAAGAGCGACAACGGCTCCTTCACTTTGTTATCTGCGGCGGCGGCCCGACGGGCGTGGAATTCGCCGCCGAGCTAAACGACTTCATGCTCGAAGATCTGCAGAAAGCATACCCGCATCTCGTCCCGGAAGCCAGAATTACGCTCGTGGAAGCGCAGAGGGAAATTCTCGGCACATTCGATGAGAAACTTCGCCGGTATGCAACAGACCTGTTCCGCCGACAACGCATCGGCGTGCTGACAGAATCGCCTGTCATCAAGGTCGAAGAGAACACTATCCATCTGAAAGACGGCTCCGTTCTTCAGCACGGACTCTTGCTCTGGAGTACCGGCAACGGGCCAACGTCGTTCGTTGAATCCACTCAACTCCCGAAAGACAGGAGCCAACGCATCATGATCGACAACTACTTTCGCGTAAAGGGAATCGAGAACATCTATGCACTGGGTGATTGCAGCAGCATCGAGCAGCAACCGCTCCCCGCGACATCGCAGGTCGCGCAGCAACAAGGCCGTTACCTTGCAAAGGCGCTCGCCCAGCGCGCCCGCGGCAACGAACCAATCCCTTTCCACTATCGCCACTACGGCATGCTCGCGTACATCGGAGACGACAAGGCGCTGGCCGATCTGGATTCATTCAAAGGCCGCGGCTGGACCACCTGGATCTTCTGGCGCTCGGCATATCTCACCAAGATCATGAGCTTCAAAAACAAGACTCTGGTGTTGTTCGATTGGATCAAGGCTAAAATCTTCGGACGCGACATCAGTCAATTCTGAAATTCAAATTGTATCTCTTGCTGATTCTGTTAGATTAGGTCTACCATCTTTTTCCCTCTCGGCAGCTAAACGCGTACTCGCACAACAATCAGCAAAGGGGTTACTGTGTCTTCACACATTTCATGGAAATTTCCTCGGGCGTTCTGGGTGGCCAACGGCGTTGAACTTCTTGAACGCGCATCGTTTTACGGTGTGTTCATCTCGTTCACACTGTACCTGTCCAACGTTGTTGGCTTCGATGATATTGATGCGGCCTGGCTAGGAGGATTCTATGCTGCCGGCGTCTACTTCATGCCCCCGTTCACCGGAGCGTTTGCCGACAAGATGGGGTTCCGCAACGCCATGCTTCTTGCATTCGGCCTGCTTGCGATAGGGTTTTTTTCACTTGGCGCACTGCCGTTCAAAGCTACGGTCGTACCCGCTATCGTCCTGCTCATCATCGGCGGCTCATTCATCAAAGGACTGATTACGGGAACTGTCGCCAAGACATCGACATCCGATCAGCGTGCACGTGCGTATTCAATCTTCTACGGCATGGTTAACGTCGGTTCGTTCTCAGGAAAATCTATGGCGTATCCGCTCCGGTTGAATCTTGGCCTTGAATCGATCAACTACTTTTCCGCGGCGTTGTGCCTCGTCGCGGTCATCGTTGTCTTTTTCTTTTTCAAGAATGTCAGTGCTGAAGGAGAAGGTAAGAGCATTGCCGAGGTGTGGCGGGGACTTGTCCGCATCGTCAAAAATCCGAGACTCATTGCGCTCATCCTCATCGTTTCCGGTTTCTGGATGATTCAACATCAGATGTATGCCACAATGCCGAAATATGTTATTCGTCTTGTGGGCAAGGAAGCGTCGCCCGAATGGATCGCCAACGTCAATCCCGCAATCGTCGTCACCTTTGTGGTAGTCATTACGCAACTCATGAAGAGTGCGAAAGCCATCACCTCGATGAGCATTGGGATGTTGTTGATGCCGTTCTCCGCGCTGTGCATGGCATCGAGTCCGCTGCTGGAAGCAAACTTCGGCTCGCCGGTCTCCTTGCCGTTTGGCATCACCGCACATCCCGTGACCATCATGCTCATCATCGGCATCATCCTGCAGGGATTGGCCGAGTGTTTCATATCACCCCGTTACCTGGAATTCTTCTCCAAACAAGCACCGAAGGGTGAAGAGGGATTGTATCTCGGCTTCGGACATCTGCATTCATTCATCGCGAATTTTCTCGGGTTCGGTCTCTCGGGTTACCTCCTTACCAAATACTGCCCCGACCCGAAAACCGTTGCGCCCGCTCAAATGGCAACCGCGTACGCCGATGCTAATTTCATCTGGTACTATTTTGCGGCAATCGGGCTTACCTCGGCGATTGCTCTCTTCGTTTATGCGAACGTCACAAACAAGCTCGACGCGAAGAAGCTCCCGTTCACTTAACGCAAATTGTCATGCCCTACAAACAATTCGAAACCGAGCTCGTCGTCCGCCCCGACGACATTGACATGAACAATCACGTCCATAACTCAAAGTACCTCGATTACATTCTCGCGGCCCGCTACGATCAGATGGGACGGTGCTATGGCATGTCGATGGGCGATTTCATTGCCAGGAACTTTTCATGGTATCAAAAGATGTGGCACATCGAGTACAAACGTGCCATCGAATTGACCGATCGTGTGGTCATTCGAACGTGGATTGATTCATTCGAGAAAGCTGACGTTCGGGTGGATTTTCAAGTCCTCAAAGGGACGCCGCAAAAAATATCTGCCGAAGGATATTTCGTGAGCACGCTGATCAACACGCACACAGGACGCGCTGAATCAATCCCGGAATGGATCATTCAGCACTATACCCGGTTCACCGAGTGATACTTTTATGGCAAATAATCTGTATCATCCTCCATGAAGAACCACGCTGTACTTTGGATTGTCGTCGTGCTCGCGTTGAACTGTAGCGACCAGGGAGCAACACCGCCGCCAACGGCACTCACGACGGATGCCGAGTTGTTTGCACTCATCACGTCCACGCAACCGCTGACGACCTATCCGCTTTTTCCGCTCGTTGATTCCGTCACCAGCGGCACACTCAACGGCTCGACTGCCCATCAGCCGCTTGTCCGCGTGCGAATGAACTCCACCGCGCTCGCCGCACTACCGAACGGTCGATTTCCCGCTGGCGGCTCATTCCCCGATGGTTCCCTGATACTCAAAGAGATTCTCTCGGGCGGAACAACTCAGATCTACGCCGTCGCGTACAAAGATTCAGGTAATCCCCTGGCGGGCAACGGCTGGCTGTGGGCGGAATACTATCCCAATGGGAACGTGCTATTTTCCATATCAACTCGCGGCTCGGGATGTGTGCCATGCCATTCGCGTGAACAAGGTCCGCAACACGACTTCATCCGGACATTCGAACGGCAACACTAGATTCTACTCTTGATTGTTGCACCCACTTATTCTATCATTGTCAGTAGCTGTCCTGCCAACGACGAACGAACGCTGACCAATGAATTTCTACTCGACACTTCGGGCAATTCAACAAAGCAATAATTCCCTTCTCTGCATCGGGCTTGATTCCGATCTGAACAAGATTCCGAGACATCTTCTCCAATTCGAGAACCCGATACTTGAGTTCAACTCACGGATCATTGAAGCAACGAAGGACCTCGTCTGCGCGTACAAGTTGAACCTGGCATTCTACGAAGCGCTCGGTGAACAGGGTTGGCACACAATCAAACAAACACTTGCTGCAGTTCCTGCAAACGTCGTGACGATTGGCGACGCGAAGCGCGGCGATATCGGCAACACAGCAGAGATGTACGCCCGGAGTCTGCGTGACGATTTCGGATACATGGCAAGCACGGTCAATCCGTACATGGCATTCGATTCAGTGGAACCTTACATCCGGGACGAGGGGCATGGCGCGTTTATTCTTGCCCTGACATCCAACAGCGGAGCGAAGGATTTCCAGCACCTGCAATCGAAGCGCATTCCGCTCTACAAGCATGTGATAGCTAAAGTCAAGAAGTGGAACACGAAACAGAATTGCGGACTCGTCGTCGGAGCAACGCGCACGAAAGAGTTGAAGTCGATTCGAACTCTTGTCCCGAAGATGCCGCTGCTCATTCCGGGCGTTGGCGCTCAGGGTGGCGATCTGGCCGCAGCAGTCCGCTATGGCTGTGACGCACACGGCGAGATGGCGATCATCAATTCAAGCCGCGGAATCATCTATGCATCGAGTGGCGAGGATTTTGCAGACGCGTCGCGCATAGCTTCTCTGACCATTCGCGACGAAATGAACATGATTCGCGAAAAATATTTCTGAGACCTCCACACTCACACCATCTTGAGGAGGCAACATGGGCATTCCCGCTATGCCGGAAGTTGTTCTTCGGACTATCTGGCACGAACAGAACTTCTCCACGGAAAATCTACAGACGGCAGACGGTCGGGCGGTCAACATCCTCTTCCCGGGCACACCGAACACCGATGGAGGACCCGATTTCCGCGACGCAAAAATTTCCATCGGCAGCATTACGTTTTATGGCGATGTCGAGCTGCACATCAGCGCCGAAGATTGGCGCACCCACAGGCACGACACAGACCCGCATTACAACAAGGTTATACTGCACGTCGTCATAACAGCCGATCCGCTCTCGCCGCCGGAGCGAACGGCAAGCCGCCGGCCTATCCCCCTTCTCGTTCTTCATCCGTTTCTCGACGAGAAATTTCAGTACGCCTGGATGCAGGCGTTGCACGATGACAGTGCCCGCCAGTCGGCCGCAATCGCATGCATCGATTGCAATGACGATGTGCCGGCCGCGATTATCGCCCGGTGGCTTGAACGACTTTCGCTTGAACGATTGGAGCTGAAGGTACGCCGCTTTGAAGAGCGGCTCAAACAACTCGTCGACGAAGCGCGGCATGTTGTTCGCGAACCATATCCCAGGTATTACGGAAATCCCTCGGATATCCCTCCCCCAAAACATACATATGCCAAAAAGGATTTCGCGTCGAGAGGACATTGGGAGCAGTTGTTGTATGAAGGCATTATGGAGGCGCTCGGCTATTCAAAAAACACGCAGCCCTTTCTGGAACTCGCGCGATCATTACGCATACGCCAAGTGCAGGAACACCTGAGCGATTCAACGACCGTGATGGCGATGCTGTTCGCTGTTGCCGGACTTCTCCCTTCATCGCGAGATGTGCGCGACCCTGAGACCCGACGATATGTGCTTGAGTTGAAAAAACGCTGGAAGGTTATGCGTACTGAGTTCAAAGGAAAACTCTTGACCTCCGGCGATTGGTTGTTCTTCCGCCTTCGTCCCAGCAACTTTCCCACGGCACGACTCGCGACCATGGCTTTTCTTGTCCCCCGGCTGTTTGGCAAAGAGTCGTTCCGGATGGTTATTGGAATCATGAAGGACAAGTCACTCTCAACCAAAGAACGCGTTCATCAACTCAAGGGGCTGTTCGCGTTTGATGCGGACGAGTTCTGGAAATCGCACTATCGTTTTACTGCCGCGTCGAATCCGACATCACGACAACGTATTGCCATGGGAGAAACCCGCATCAATGACATCATGGTGAACGTGCTCATCCCGATTATGGTGTTGTATGCACGCATCTTCAAAGACGTCGTGGTCGGAAAAAATGCGCGGATCATCCTCGCGCAGCTTCCGCCTTCGCAAGGGAATGCGCTCACCTCAACCGTACAAATGCAATTGGCAAAGGACAGACTCTCGTTGAATTCCGCCCGGTTGCAACAGGGTGCCATTCAGCTTTTGCGATTCTACTGTTCACCCCTTAGTTGCAGTGAATGCCCGCTCGGCCGGCGGACGATGAGCATGTCATAAGGCGCTGTCTGACATATTCGGGCCG
>CAYJNF010000215.1:0-6670 GCA_964370915.1 uncultured Chitinophagales bacterium | reverse complement strand
GAGTTTTTGTGGTCCAAATGCCCAGTGTACCTGAAGTGCCGAGCAAGTCGCCGTTCATGTTGTGGTTGCGACCATCAACGACCAAACCGCCGAGTGTTCGAATTGGGTTGTTTGTGGTAATAGCAGCCCTTACCGCGGCGGGCACGTAGCCCGAGGCCAAGTACGCGATGGATGTTTCCCGCCGTTCAGTGTCTCGCTGATATTCCGTGATTCCGGTTGAGACAATTTTGACGACAGCTTTGGAATTGAACATCGTATCAACAAGCCGGACGAACAGAGTGCCATTCATCATGGCCATGTTCGAGTAACCCGCACGCCACCCTGGATCTTCAGCCAGCCGGCGAAGTGAGACGTTCACGCCGCTCTGGGCGATGTTCTGAGCAGATTGGCGCAAATAATATCTGTCGACGTTCTTCATCAGATCTTTGCTTGACTCGGTAATCCCCAGGAAGATGCTTACCGAGAGAACCATAATGCCGAGTAACGAAACGATTAATGCCCGCCCTCCCATAATTTCACCTCACATTCTGCGGTTTCAATATGCGTTCCCAATACGCGCCCGCCCGCTCGCCTTCGTAGGAGATCTTGCCCTCCACATTGAGCGCAAGGCGCGCAAATCGTACAGATTTTTTGTCTGCGGTGGCATTTCCATTCTGGTCATAGTACCACAAGCGAAAGCGTGTCACCCCGTTGTTGGTCAGGCGGACAGTTGAGTTGCCGGATTTCCGGTAGAGAATTTTTGCAGATGGATTTTCAGATCCGGGCATCGACACATCGCTCAGCCAATAGAAAGTTGTATCCATTGTGCCGTCGTTGTTGTAGTCGCCGCGCAAGGCAACCAGATGTGAATCGATTGCGGCGAAGGCAACACTGTCGGCAACTCGGTATCCTGCTTTCCGAAAATCATACTCGATGATTTCGGAAATCGATGTCATGTCTTCCTGTGTCGTGGAATTGAACATCTGGGTAATTGCAGTAGCACTGATGTTGAGGTAGTAGCTCACCATCATGATAAACACGGCACCTCCAGTGATCATCGAGCCAATGTAGTCGATCATTGTGTTCATAGTGTCTCTCTAGTAGGTGAAGGCATACATGAGTTGAACCGGCTGCGGAAAGTAAGGGCTTGTTACAGTTACAACCATGCGTTTGCAGAATGTCTGTGAACTCTTTACCGAGTCAGGGTACGTGACACTGGCGTAGGAAACGGAAGCGGAAACCCGGTATCCCTCTGCCCGCGGAGTGTTCACCAATCTCACGTATCCATTGTAGTCGTCGAGATCATCGAATTGTGAGAATGACTGGCATTGATCGGCCTGTGCCGTATCGGGGTTCGATACGGATTCACCGAACCCATCACGACCGAGAAGATTTGCGGAGGTCAAGTCTGTAGGGGACGTTACGGAATCAGAAATGGTGATCTCATCAAACGCTTTTGCTTTCGCTTCGTCGATGACTGATTGCGCCAACGAGATCGCGGTGATCATAAACTCATTGTCACTCGATGTCTCGATGTTATCAGAGAGAAGTCCATTCGCAAAGAGTACAAAGGTGCTCAACAAGACGATCCCGCCTATTGTCAGAAGCATGTTGACACCCATACCTGGAAATCTCCTGTCTCTGCTGCAACCATTCACCGATGAGAGGAAACGCTGTCATCGCCGGGTATGGCGATGTCCGAACGCTCCTCAGCACTTCAATCCACTTTCTGTACTTCCATTTCAGTGCCATTGTGAAAAGGCATGAAGTCAGGGATTGCATGCGGAAATGCAAAGCGTCGAGAAGGGTAACCATGCAACCTGTTTGAATGTTGTAGGAAAGTCAGCCGGACTGTGAATTTATTCCATTTTGTGTGAGTCGATGTGCGAGCATCGATCCAAAACAACCGGCGCAGACGATGTGGAAAGTTCTGTTCCTTGCAGAAGGCGGAGCGCTCGCCGACCGGCTATTGGACGTTTTCGCTGCAAGGCTGTTGACATTACACCGCCAACTTATTAGATTGGACCCAACATGAAACAGCCAATCAAGACACACGTGACAGTTCATCATCACCATCATCATGGCGATACCGTGCGCGTTTGTCTTGGTCTACTGATGAATGGATAGCTGAACTTAGAACTCGAGTGAAGCCCTTCTTGGAAAACCAAGAGGGGCTTTTTTCATTTTAGGAGCATGTATGAATGAATCCATTGGCTTGCCGTCCGGGTTCCGGGACGTCTTGTTCGACGAAGCGAGAGGGCGGCGACAAATCGAATCGAAACTTGCGACGGTGTTTGAGAATGCCGGATATGGTGAGATTATCCCTTCCAGCATTGAGTTTTTTGAAACGTATCTGCGTGGCAACGAAGTTGCGCGTGAACGCGCGTATCGCTTTCTCAATCGTGATGACATTTTGCTGGCGTTGCGTGCCGACTTCACGCTTTCGGTTGCTCGCATAGCTGCCACCCGTCTTGCCGGCTCGCTTCCGCCATATCGGGTGTGGTACTGCGGCAATGTTTTTCGCAAAGTGGATGCATCGCGCGGCAACTACAAGGAAACATCCCAGGCGGGGGCGGAATTGCTCGGGATAAACTCTGCGACAAGTGATGTGGAAATCCTGCGCGTTGCGCTCAATTGTCTCGCAGCGTTGGGCATTGACGATGTGCAGCTTCATCTGAACCATGCAGGCATCTTCAAAGGAATTGTCGATGCCCTCGGCCTCGATGCGGAGGCCCTGCGGCACGTGAAGTCTGAGATCGACCGCAAGGATACGCGTTCGCTTGCTCTTCGGCTGCGCGAGCTTGGTGCCAATACCGACCTCGCTGCCCATCTGGATCTACTTTCGAGAAGCATCGGCGACGAGACAGTGTTGGCGAAAGCTGAAAAACAAATTTCTGTTCCCGCGTCGCTCGCGGCAATCAATGAACTCCGTCAGATCGCCGATGGTCTGGCGGTCTGGAAAGGAAACCTGACATTTGATTTGACCGAGATTGATGAAATGGAATATTACACCGGAGTGTTCTTCTCGTTCTTCAGTCCGAAACTGAAACATGAGCTTGGACGCGGCGGGCGGTACGATAACATGCTGGCAGCTTTCGGTGCGCCGATGCCTGCAGTCGGATTTTCATTTTCCATGGATGAACTGGTGAGGCTTGTATGAACAAGACAATTCGTTTCGGACCCCCGAAAGGGCGCTTGCTTGATCAGGCAATCAGTTTGCTGGACTCCGCCGCAATTCGAATTGACCCGAAGGAGATTGAATCGCGCCGACTGATTTTCTCAGACACGGAACAACGATTTGAATTTGTATCGCTAAAGCCGGTTGATATTCCTGCGTATGTCGAGGCGGGCGTGATTCAAGTTGGGATTGTTGGTACGGACATCCTGCGTGAGCTGGAGAGCAATGTCTACGAGCCGCTTGATTTGCAAATCGGGAAATGCAAGCTCGCACTTGCTGCACCGAAAGGGGCGGTCTTTTCTCCCCAAACTCATCTACGGATTGCAACCAAGTATCCGAAGACTGCGCAGCGGTTTTTCAAATCCAACAACTCGCATGTGCAAATTGTGAAGCTCGAAGGTTCGGTGGAAATTGCACCGCTGTTGGGACTGGCGGATGCCATTGTGGATCTGGTCGAAACGGGCCGGACGTTACGGGAGAATGGATTGGAAATACTTGAACACATCTCAGCAGTGAGCGCGAAGCTGGTAGTGAACCGCACGGCAATGAAAATTCAAACGTCAGACATTGCCCGGTTGATTTCAGATTTGGATGCGGTGGTCTATGCGAATTCTTGACTGCACAAACACCACACCGCGCGCAGCGGACATCCTCAATCGTACATGGTCCAGCGAAGAGGGGATTGACAAACGCGTCCGGGATATACTCGAATTGGTTCGTTCATCCGGCGACGTGGCTGTTGTACAATTCACTCGCGAATTCGATTGTGTGCACATTGACAAATTCGGGTTACGGGTGACGGACAGCGAATTGGAGGATGCGTATGGCGCCGTGACACGTTCGTTCCTGAAGGCGTTGCGATCGGCGAAGGCAAACATCATGAGGTTTCACAAGCGACAGCTGCTGAAGTCGTGGACGATTCGCAGCGCCGGTTCCCGACTTGAACAGCGCGTGATGCCTCTGGAGCGTGTCGGGATTTATGTCCCTGGCGGCAAAGCAGCCTATCCGTCGACAGTATTGATGAATGCTCTGCCTGCTCGCATTGCCGGCGTAAAGGAGATCGTGATGACAACGCCGTGCAATGCGGAGGGTCGAATAGCTCCCGAGGTGTTGGTCGCAGCGCGAGAGTGTGGAGTGAAGGAAGTCTATCGTATCGGCGGAGCGCAAGCGATTGGCGCGTTGGCATTCGGCACAGAATCAATTCGAAAAGTCGATAAGATAACAGGTCCGGGCAATGCCTACGTTGCTGCGGCGAAGAAGGCGGTGTTCGGTGTGGTTGGAATAGATATGATCGCCGGACCGACGGAGGTGGTGGTGGTTGCCGACGAAACCGCAGACGTGTCTTTTGTTGCTGCCGATCTGATTGCCCAGGCTGAACACGACGAAGCCGCAACATCCATTTGCATCACCACATCATCCGCATTTGCCCAACAACTCACGGCCGAAGTTGAGCGTCAGCTTGCCATTGCTGAACGCCGCGAGATTGCCGCGCGGTCAATTGCCGACAACGGGATAATCGTGATTGTGAAGAATCTCGCGCACGCAGCTCTACTTGTGAATGACATCGCGCCCGAACATCTCGAAGTGATGGTCAAGCAGCCTCGCACATTCGCCCGGAAGATCAGGAATGCGGGTTCGATCTTCGTCGGCACGTGGGCGACGGAAGCCATGGGCGACTACATTGTGGGCACGAATCATACGCTGCCGACCATGGGCACGGCGCGGTTCAGTTCGCCGCTCAGCGTGTATGATTTTCTGAAATTCACCAACGTCATTGAACTATCCCGACCCCGATTTGCAAGCCTCGCGCATGCCGCCGAAGAGCTGGCAAAGGCCGAACGTCTTTTCGGACACGCAGCTTCGATCAGTATCCGAAGGAGCAGATGACAATGAACCTGTTTCGTCCCGAAATCACTGAGTTGAGCGAATACAATCTGAAGGTTCACCCGTGCCGCATCAAGCTGAATCAGAACGAAAACCCGTACGAGTTGCCGCAGCCAATCAAGCAGGAAATTCTTGACCGTCTTGCGAACGAAAATTGGTCGCGCTATCCTGCGTTCATTCCTCAACATCAAATCGACAAGGTTGCGGAGTTCACCAACTGGAGGCCTGATGGCGTGCTGCTTGGCAATGGCTCGAATGAGTTGCTTCAGCTTCTCCTTACCTGTCTGTTGGAACGGGGGAAAAGCGTCGTCATAAGCCAGCCAACATTTACGCTGTACAAACTTCTTGCGCGAAGTGTCGGGGCGACTGTGTGTGAGGTGCCCATGATCAGGCCGTTCGCATTCAATGTTCAGGGAATTATTGACGCGGCAAATCGCAGCAATGCTTCGCTGATCATCATCTGCTCACCGAACAATCCGACCGGAACAACACTCTCACATGATGACGTAAGAAGAATACTCGACTCTACCAACGCGGTCGTTGCACTCGATGAGGCATATGTGCAGTTCGCGAAGGAAACACAAACATCGCTCCTCAAGGAATACGAACGACTTGTTATTCTGCAAACATTCTCAAAAGCCATGGGCGCAGCCGGGTTGCGGTTTGGCTACTTGCTTGCCTCGCCACTCGTCGCAAAGAATCTGAACAAGGTGAAGCTTCCCTACAACGTGAATATTTTCACGCTCATTGCTGCCGAGGTGTTTATCGACCGATGGCAGATCATCAGCCGCTTCGTCGAAGCGATAATCGCTGAGCGCGAACGTGTATTCGCCCGGATTGCAGAGATGAACGGTCTCGTTGTGCATCCGTCTCTTGCGAACTTCATTTGTTTCGAGATGCTGACGAAAACTCCGAAGTACGTTGTCGATTCTTTGCTCAACAAAGGCATTCTCATCCGTGATGTTTCGTCGTACCCAATGCTCGATCACGGCCTGCGCGTAAGTATCGGGACGCCTGAGCAGAACGATGAATTTCTCACTGCCCTCAAGGAGATCCTATGAACCGCACGGCAACTATCCGACGCAGCACGACGGAGACAAACATCGAGTTGGAATTGAATCTCGACGGAACTGGTGAATATACCATTCAGACCGGACACGGATTCTTCGACCACATGCTGTCGCATATTGCCAAGCACGGCAGACTGGACTTGCGAGTTGACGCGAAGGGCGATTTGCATGTCGATGAACATCATCTTGTGGAAGACGTTGGGATTTGTTTGGGGCAGGCAATTGCCAGTGCGCTCGGCGACAAGCGCGGTATCGAGCGCTTCGGGCACGCGTTTGTCACAATGGATGAAGCCCTCGCGCGAACGACCATAGATTTAGGCGGACGAAGCTATCTCGTCTTCAACGCGCAGTTCTCGCGTGAGAGCATCAACGGGTTTGCGTTGGAAATGGTGAGAGAGTTCTTTCAGGCGATCGCTTCGGAGGCGAAAATGAACTTGCATGTCGGGCTGCTGTACGGCACCAACGCACACCATCAGTGCGAGGCGATCTTCAAGTCATTCGGACGGGCGCTGCGGGAAGCAGTTGCAATTTCGGGAACAGCGATTCCATCCACGAAGGG
>CAYJNF010000214.1:0-6717 GCA_964370915.1 uncultured Chitinophagales bacterium | reverse complement strand
GCGATACGATACCCAATCCCGGCGACCAATTGGCAATGAGATTGTTCGTCAGGAATCAGGGTCTCGTGGACACGCTGAAGAATCTCTCCTTCAGTGTCGTTCCGCTCGACACGTTCATCACGAGCCAGATAATAAATCCGACCGGCATAACCGCAGTGCCTCCCGGAATTGTGGACTCGACGTGGTACTCATTTTTGCTGACTATTCACCCTTCCACCGTCGGAGGAACAGATCATGCGCTGAAGGTGGAAGCGTATTCGAACGCATATCCCGCCTGGACCGATACAATGGTGTTACATGTGTCCCCGCTGGTGGGAGTCAACGAAAAACCTCTCGGCATTCCTCTGGCAACGAAACTGGAGCAGAACTACCCCAACCCGTTCAATCCAACAACAGAGATCAGATATCAGATGTCAGAGGTCGGGCACGTTACGCTGAAAGTGTATGACGTCTTGGGTCGTGAGGTCGCGACGCTGGTGGACGGCGTTGTGGGGGCGGGATATCACAATGTTCAATGGTCAACCTGCCTGCCGGCAGGCACGGCGGACAATGGTCAATTGTCAAGTGGTGTGTATTTGTATCGTCTCACTGCCGGCGCGTTCATGGAGACGCGCAAAATGTGCGTGATACGATAGATAAATCGATGTGAGGAAGGCGTGCACCCAGGGTATTGTTCTCTGGGTTGTGTACGCGGCGGTGAATAGGGCCGGCACATCAGGCCAAATGATAAGCGTGTAACATTTCGGTTGGTAGAACGCGAATAACTGTTGACAAATGAGTAGGTTAGACCGTTTAGCAAGTTAGCGCACTCGCTAAAGGGAGTCCTGCTCATGAAAAGCAACCGAAGACGATCGATGCGTTGTCCTGGATGTGGAAGTTTACATACAACGAAGTCTGGAACGCGCACGCTGATGCAGGTGAGTCTCACGGGTAGTGGCAAGCGATCCGTGCAGCGCTATCGATGCCGCAGCTGTGAAGGAACGTTCAGCGTTCGGCGCGAGCCGAAGAAGAAGTACAGCTTTCAGTTCAAGATGGCCATGGCAAAACGTCACGTGGAAGAGCGGCAAAGTTATCGCGTGATCGCAAAACGGTTGGAGGAAGAAACGGGAAAATGGATTGCGCCGACGACGCTGTGCCGCTGGGTGAACGAGGTTGCCGCGCGCAGCAAAGAGAGTGTGGTGATTGCGCGCGAATACCAGCCACAGTGGAGCGGCTATCTGATTGTCGATGACAAGTACATCGCGGTGAAGGGAAAGAAGAGCTTCAGTGTGGTGGCGGTTGACCGCAGTGGTGATACCGTTCTGTGGAAGCCATTTCGCGAGAAGAGCGTAGAGAACTGCCGGCAGTTTTTGCGTTCCATCATCACCGAGTTGGACTATCCCCTCCGTGGTGTTACAACAGATTTGGATCCGTTGTTTGTCCAAGCTGTCCGCGACGAATGTTCTGTGCCGCATCAACTGTGTTTGTGGCATGCACTGGAAGAAGTCAAACGGATGATCGAGCACCATCAGGTCAGTCGTCAATATGCGTCATTGTCGAAGAAAATCGAGGATTTTCGGGCTGCGTTGCCCGACCACAAGGCACACTACAACACGGCGCCGTTGGAGCAATGGATACACGCGCGGGCTACGGTGCAAGTGCAGTATGAGAGACAATGCGCCATGCTGCGTGCCTTGGACCAGATGCTCTATGCACGTCACCGTGCCGAGGCCGAGCAACTCCGCAAGCGATTCCGTCGTCAGTATCGCGCAGACTATCCCGGCGTCGTGACGTGGGTCGATGATCATTGGGAGGGGTTATGCGCTCATCAACGTGATGCGAACATTCCGCGAACGAATGTGGCGGCGGAGAATATCAACAAGCAACTCATGCGACGGTTGAAGACCATGGAAGGATTTCAAACCTTCGGCACGGCGACGAATGACATTCGCTTGCTTGTGTTGTATCTCCGCTTCAAACCGTACACCGATTGTCGTGGCCGGCGCAAAGTCTGCAATGGCAAAGCACCGCTGGAACTCTGCAGCGTGCATTTGCGTCATCATGATTGGATCAAACATGCCGTGACGAGCCCTTGACATCGCGAATTACTGATTGTACTTTTCTCTTGTTCGACGAAACAGAGGCGAGCTCTGCTGCGGAGCAACTCGCCAAGGGATAGCCGAACCGGTGGAGAGTCGGGACGAGGCACAACCCTTGTCCCGCTCCTCGCTCTGCCTACTCTCCATCGTCATGCCTCAAAAAACCGGCGTAACTCATCGTTCTTGCCAACCGATAAGTTATACGCTTACTCTCAACCCCGCTTGACAATCCCTCCACAAGAACCTATATTTTTTGTAGGATGTCGCGAGACCTATGAAAGAGAAATTCAGACACACACGGGGTGTTGATTCGAGAGATGAGTTTTCTCTCGAAACCCCTTTGTGAAGATCTGGCGCTTTTTTCTTGCGGCCACACTATTGTGAACGAGTATGACAAACCGAAAGTACAAAGAGAAGCTCGACGATCTCATACTCGTGTGCCGAAAGAACCTCTACAAGGTGGATGAGAACCTGATCCGCCGCGCGTTTGAATTTGGATTCAATGCCCACCGTTTTGACAAGCGCGCCTCCGGCGAGCCTTTCTTCGATCACCCGTATGAAGTGGCAAAAATTGTCGCAAAAGAAATTCCGCTCGATGATGTGTCTGTCGCAGCTGCGCTGATGCACGATGTCGCCGAAGACACGGAATATCAGATCAAAGATATCCGGGCGGAGTTCGGCGACACGATCGCCGACATTGTTGACGGAGCGACGAAAATCTCCGGCGTCAATTTCATGAGTCAGGAAGCAAACCAGGCCGAGAACTACCGGAAGATGTTGCTCTCGATGGTGAACGATATTCGGGTGATGTTGGTGAAGTTTGCCGACCGTCTCCATAACATGCGCACGATAGACTTTCTTCCGCCGGACAAGCAGCGCCGCATTGCGCGCGAAACCATCGACATCTATGCGCCGTTTGCTCACCGGTTCGGACTTGCGAACATCAAATGGGAAATGGAAGACCTTGCATTCAAAACGATCAGCAGGGAAGAATATGATAACATTGCCCGCGAGTTGAAGGCCCGTCGCAGAGAGCGCGAGCACTACCTGAATAAATTTGCCCGACCGATTGAAGACCGGCTGCGTGAAGAGGGGATTGAGTTTGAGCTGAGTGCGCGCCCGAAACATATCTACAGCATTCACAACAAAATGACGTCGAGGAATAAGCCCCTCGATGAGATCTATGACTTGTTCGCTGTCCGTATTGTGATCAACTCGGAAAACGAACGTGACTGCTACACCGTTCTGGGAATTATTTCGTCGATCTACACGGCTAACGACAAGCGGTTCAAAGATTACATTACCCGACCCAAACAGAACGGGTACAAATCCATTCACACAACGGTCATCGGGCCGGAAGGGAAAATGGTTGAGCTGCAAATCCGTACCAAGGGTATGCACGAAATCGCAGAACGGGGAGTTGCGGCGCACTGGGCATACAAGGAAGTCGTGGCAAAGATCGACGACGACTTGCGGAAGTGGATGAACTGGGTACGCGACATTTTCGAAAATGCAGGTGATGATGAGAATCCGAGCCAGCAGCTGATCGAAAGCTTCAAGCTCAGCCTGTATCAGGAAGAGATCTACATCTTCACGCCAAAAGGCGATCTCAAGATTTTGCCGCAAGGCGCAACACCGGTGGATTTCGCATACGAGATCCACTCAAAGGTGGGAGATCATTGCATCGCTGCAAAAGTGAGCGGCCGCATCGTGCCCCTCGACACGCAGCTGCGCAGCGGCGATCAGGTGGAGATTATCACATCAAAGAACCAGACACCGAATCCCGACTGGGAGAAATTCGTCGTCACGCACAAAGCAAAATCCCACATTCGTCGTTGGATCAAGGAAGAGCAGCGTAAGGCGGTCGCTGAAGGGAAAGACATCTGGCAAAAGAAAACTCGCAAGGCCAAACTCAGCATCAATGACGACGACTTGAATGTGTTCCTCACGAAACAACGCATCGAAAACGTCGGCAAGTTCTTCACCGCAATCAGTCAGGGCAAGATCGACGTTGATTCGATAATCCAGTTGATTCAGGATGAGCAAAAACATCCTGCTGCCGTCGTGACGGAAGAGGGTAAGATCGAGGGCTTGTTTGACAAGTTCATTACATCGGCGCGCGGGACTACGCTTGGAGGAATTATTCTGAGCGGCAGTCAGGATAACTACCTGCATCATTTTGCAAAGTGCTGCAACCCCATACCGGGCGATCCTGTTGTCGGGTTTGTAACGAGTCTTGAAGGGGTGAAGATCCATCGCCGCTCGTGCAAGAATATTCAGCTGCTTCTGCAGATGGAACATGAGCGGCTTGTTGAAGTGAATTGGCCCAGCGAGCACGGAGGCACATACGTCGCGGGCATCAAGATCGTTGGGGAAGACCGGACTGCGATGTTGAGCGACATTACTCATACAATCTCAACATATCAGAACACAAACATACGCAGCGTGAATATTGATTCGAAAGACTCGATGTTTGAGGGTATGTTCGTTGTGCAGGTGAAGGATACAGACCACGTTCAACGTCTTCTGGAGAAGCTTCGAAGAATTAAAGGAGTGATGAAGGCCGACCGGCTAGAGCAATCGACAGTCAAGGAATGACTCTGTACGCAGGACGAATACTCGGGATTGACTACGGCAGCAAGCGCATCGGCATTGCCATCAGCGACCCGACACAACTGATCGCTCAGGGTGTCACGACATTGATGAATAGCGAGAAAGCCGTGCAGCAGATCGTGGATCTTGCAAAGACGGAAGAAGTTGTTCGCATCGTCGTTGGCATGCCATACAGCGCCGACGGCGGAAAAGGGAAGAAAGCAATGGAAGTGGACGAGTTCATCAAATCGCTGAAACAACTGACGACGACCGCAATTGACACGTGGGATGAGAGCTATTCTTCCGTGAATGCGCACAGTGCGTTTGTGGAGATCGGGATGAAACGGAAAAAAAGGCAGCAGAAATTTCGCGTCGATGAAATGGCGGCGAGGTTGATGCTGCAGGAATATCTTGACAATCATAGATCATAGCACAGCGAAGCGACTTTTCGACACAATCGGGAAAATTCAGATCACGTGGAATCGGACAATCGGTTAGCGAGGTTCAAAGAACACGCGAGTCAGATTTGGAATTGGGCAAAGGCTCACAAGGTCAAAGCGACACTGCTGGTATGCGGCGTATTCTTTCTGTATGAGATGCTGACAATTCCGTGGTTCAGTATTGCGAACCTTGCGAAGGAGAATCCGGCGGAGACAGCCTTGATGCGTCAACGGATGCGCGAGGCGGACTCGAACGACAAGCAGCTGAAGATCAGCCAGAAGTGGACGCCGTTGTCGCGCATTCCCCGGCATGTGGTGAACGCCGTCGTGGTTGCCGAAGACGGGACATTTTGGGAACATGGCGGGTTTGATTGGTACGAGTTTCAGCAATCACTCAAAAAGAACTGGGAGAAAAAGCGTGCCGTCAGAGGCGCCAGCACGATTACGCAACAGCTGGCAAAGAACCTTTATCTTTCGACATCGAAAGATCCGATACGAAAGTTGAAGGAGTGGATCATCACCGCGCTCCTGGAGCACTACCTGGTGAAGAGCCGCATTCTGGAAATTTATTTGAATGTGATTGAATGGGGGCCGGGAGTTTTTGGCATTGACGCGGCGGCCCGCAAGTATTTCGGGCGATCGGCGAGTGCCTTGTCGTACGATCAGGCGTTGCGCCTTGCCGCCGTCATTCCAAGTCCGCTAAAGCATCGTCCGACGGACGAGACGCGTTGGGTGAACTACCGACGGAACATTGTCGCCCAGCGAATGATGGGCCGGAGGTATGACGCCGAGGAGGAAGAGCCGGAAGAAGATGAGGAACAGCCACAACAGAAGGAGACCACATCAAGTCAGCCATCAATCGAACAAACGCCCGCCGACTCTGGGGATGAGTCGCATGCAATGCCAACTGATTCAACGGACATTGGGAAGGGTGACAGCAATGACGTACAAAGACGTAAACAGGCTGATTGAAGACGGTGAAGGATTTGAAGTTGAATTCAAACGAAAGGTCTCGTCACCGGAAAAGATAGCAAGGACACTGATTGCATTTGCAAACACGAAAGGAGGTCACATCCTCTTTGGCGTCGATGATGATGGTTCTATTGTCGGCGTCGAGAGTGAAAAGAGCGAGGTAGATTTGATCGAGCAGGCGGGAACATTCTTCTGCGTTCCCGAGATTCATCCCGAGATCGACATCGTGCCGTTCGACGGAATGGATGTGATTGTTGCGTACGTTCCGGAAAGCGCCAACAAGCCGCATATGTTCACCGGTAATGTGAATGGCGATGCGCAAGGAGGCGAGGAGACCCGCGTCTACATCCGCGTCAATGCCAATACGGTTATGGCGAGCAAGGAAGTTGTCCGCATTCTGCGCAGCGAACGTGTGGACGCCAGGCCAATGAAGATTGAAATCGGTGAGAATGAGAAACGACTCTTCAAGTACTTCGAAACGAACGAGCGTATCACGGTCCCGGAGTTTGCCAAGCTGGTCAACATTTCGGATCGAAGGGCATCACGTATTCTTGTAGCGCTTGTACACGCTGGAGTCGTAAGGATTCACACGCTTGAAAAGAGGGATTTCTTTACGCTGGCGTATAATGTAACGG
>CAYJNF010000213.1:0-6729 GCA_964370915.1 uncultured Chitinophagales bacterium | reverse complement strand
TGCTACTATTACACCGGGTGCCGCGACAAAGCCCTGCGGCAGTTCAAGAAGTGCACGGAAGTATTGCTTGCGGAGCTTGAGGTCGAGCCAACACACGCCACTCGTGAATTGTATTCGGAGATCAAGAACGACCGTGTTCTGACAAACACAATCTAAAACTTTAGCAATATTTAAGCGCATGTTAAGCGCGTTGCCACACGCCATTTAAGTCTGCCACAGTACCTTCCCCTCCCGCACATTTTCCACAATAGTCACCCGCGACTGCTGTGATGAATGGTTGCGTCCGCAATTCACTATTCATAAAAACAAATGGAGGTTTACTATGGCAGGTCAACCGCAAATCGGAACCAATCCATTCATTGCGATGGATTGCAATAATCTGGTGTGCAACGAGCCAGGCTTACCGTCAAGCCTGATAGTGAACGCCGCTGCGCCGTTTCAGTTGTCGGTGAATTTCAATCTCGCAGGATCGGTGTGGCCTGCGATTCTGGCGCTCGCTGCCGCAGTGCCTGGACCCGACTTTCAGATTCAGTACTCCTACGAATCGATGGGCGCAGGACCCGAGGGAACACTGGGTGCGGTAAACGTGAATGCCAATGCGGGGCAGCTGAACTACTCCGCTCCGCAAACCGCCCTGAATATTGCAGCCGGCTCCCTTCCGGTCGGGACTTACAAACTTGTGGCGACAGTCAGGACGCTTATACCGATGCTGGGCTGGGTCACCGGTTTTCAAGAAGGACCCATTATTCAGGTGTATGCCTGAGACGGTCATATTCACTCAGCATTTCGTAGCTCGCTGGTCTTTGCACGCATAAGGACCAGCGAGGTAGTTGTACCCGCCGGGGGAGGAAGATGTATGCCATCGAGTGATTGTACACAATCATACAGCGGTGGCATGCTTCTTCGCGTGCGGGGGCAGACCTTGACGCTGTATGTCATACGTCGCCAGCCAAAGTGTTCCGCCTAGCATGTTCACCTTGAAACGCTATTGACTTGAGGAAGCAAACGATTGAAAGAACGATCCTCGCAAGGAGATAAGATCAAGAAGGAATTGCGCGAGCTGCGAAAGCAGAACGAAGAGTTGAGGGGAAAGAATGATGCGCTTGAGCGGAGCGTGCGAACGCTTGAATCTCAACTCAACGTTCAACAGCACAATGCCGAAGCGAATCCCGAAGATCTGTCAAACGCAAAGGCATCATTCAGGATTGACTTGTACGCTCGTCAGGGAAACGGTGATTACAAGGGAAGGATCGAGCATCTTCTAACAAAAGAAAAGAAGCTGTTCGACGGAGTGGACAAGGAGGCCATTGCGCAGTTCATTGCTTCTCACCTGCCCCGCGCGACACGGCGCACGAAAGACATGGCTGCGACGAAAGAAATTGCCGGCGGCATCGCCCATTTCGATCTGCTGGCGACGGACACCGAGATGCCGACATACAATATAGATCACGACCGATCATTCAGCGTGCGCGTCTCGCTCAGCCAACAAGCTCTGCGTGGAACAAAAAGTGCTCCCGTGAATTGCACGGCGTTGTTGCAGGCGAAACCTCTGGGTAAAAACCTGCGTCTCTTTATCGGTGAATACGCAGGCCCACTCCCTGACAGCAAGATGTTTACGGTTGACGCCCTTGCGCGATCATTGTCTCCGGGACTCTATCGCCTTATTGCAGATGTAACACTGAGTCCACAGCGTGAGCCGACCCAACCACTCCATATCACTGAAGAAAGCAACCTCATCAATGTGTACTGAGCACTGCTGTTAGTTCATTATCGTCGCGATTAATTCCTCCGGCAGATAAAATCCTGAATGTTGAACCGTCGGGGTACTGTTTTCGACGGACGTCTCGCCGGTGCGCCAGTTCATTCTGCGTTCATATCCCTGGCACCGGGTGCAGCGAAAGACAATCCAATCGCCTTCCCGTTCCGCGTCGCAAATGTGGTGATCGACGTCGGACTGAGAACCCATGTTTATGTGAGTCATAAAATCCTCCCTGCTTATTGTCCTCGCCTGTAATGCTGGACACTATTGAAGCCACAAGAAGAGAGCCAACACTTGTTCTCAAATCCCCTTGGAAACTATGATCCTTCTGATCCCTTGTGCCTCGCGTGGCTGATATTCTGCACGTGCGCAGAACTCGCGGCCTGGTATTAATAACACCAGTCCCCTGCCCGATTGCATTAGGATACCGTTAATGTTCCTTCAGATGGTAGGGATGATGTAAATGTCGGTTGAAAAGCGCCTTGTTCAGCTTTGTAGGAAGTAGTGAACACGATCTGCAACGCTTTGGCTACCGTAGCTTATGGAATGAAGCTCGTCTCATCCTGTATGCGCTCGATTTCCTTGGCTATCATCTCTTGCAGCAGAGTGACATAGCCGTCATCATACTTGTTGAATGAGAAGAATGGACTGTTCTTATTGCGCGCTGCATTCTCCTTGCAGGCGTTCATCCATTGGGTAACAATGCGTCTGGCGGTTACGCTTGGAAGTGGCATGAATCATTCTCCGATTGGAACGCCGACTATGCCGCACGTTGTTTAATGGGTGAGAGTTTAGCAAGATCGGCGTTCATCATTTCCATGATTGTGAGAAGAGATGTGAAAAGCTCCGGTTCAGCGACATCGGCAACATAGCAGTAGAGTTGTCTCTTCTCGCGCACGCATCGCCGAACAGTTTCGACAACTCCGAGCTGCCATTCAAGTGAACTGCTTACGGTGGTCGTGATGAGCACGGAATCGGACGTGAAGGTAAACGGCGATTGGACCTGGTCGAGCAACGAAGGCATATCGTCTGTGTCCGAAAGAACATACGCGACATGCCGCTCCGTGAGACAGTCAAAGTATGCCGGTGTGAGAAATTCCTGGTTTGCGACCTGAACCGCATACCGATATGATTGTGGTAATGAATCGAGGAAGACGCCGAGCTTCTTCACGAACGATGAACTTCGCAGTCGCTCAGTGGATGCAACATGCGGGATTGAAAATACAACATGCTGCGCTGTAACGAGTTGGTTATGCAGAACCGCGAACACATGTTCTTTCAGGAGGACGCGGGAATCGAGGAAATTTGCATTCACGAGGCCGCGTTTTGCGATGTCGGGGTAGTTGTACGGAAACCTGTAGTACAGTGCTTCGCTGGCAGCCTTCAGGCTGAGCAACGGCAGATTCTCCTCAGCCCGCCAGTCAGCGGAAAGCGAGCAGCAGGCTGCCGGGAAGACATTGCCGATTTCCTTGATCCAGCGCCTGCCCGATTCGAGACCGAAGTAAATATTGTGCCGCTTCCATGAACGAAGATAATGGATAAGTTGTTTTTCCAGATCGGAGTGGTTCATTGCAGAAACTGATTCACGACATACGACAAATATGGACTTTCCGAAATCATTATACGACATCTTTGTCGTGTTGTCAAGCAACCAAATCCCGCGCATTGATACGTCGCGCAAAAAAAGGTGACAGCCGGATGTTGTAATGCCTCAGCTAATGGCTGTTTCGTATTTGCAGCAACTTGTTCACAACTTTACGAGCGCTTTGCGTGCAGGAAAGTCGCACGGGTTATCTTGTCAGCCGGTGCAATCCTTAGCTGACCGTTGCCGCCAAGGAAGAATGGGAAAACCCGCTTATGAGAGAAGCCACGTACGATGATGCGGTGATCATTGCCAAGCTGTTGAATGATGATCAAGACAGAGTCTGGAAACTCATCAAAGGACTGCGGTATGCAGCCCTGGGCGACCTTGTTTCCCTGATGAAAGATGTACTCCAGGCCGAATCCGAAATGGGTATTTCACACCGTGCAGCCCGCGGCGACAACTGACTGCCATCCCGACCTTCAAAATCCCCGCCTGCTGTGTGCGCCATTTCTCAAACATTTCCCCTTAAAACCGTGTTGAGACGTTGCCAACAAGGGTTTTAGTTGCTATCTTTGCGCCGTACCGAACGTTCTTTCCAGATTCCATATCGCTCCTCGCTTCTGCGAGCCTGAAGAGGTTATGCGTTGTTTCAACAGAGTGAACATGCTGTGTCGAGCACGATCAACAACCCTTTTGCAACGGGGGCAAATAAACCCAACCACTCAATATCAAGGAGGAGCATCATGGATGCAAGTGCGGAAAAACTGCTGCGACAACTCAGGCAATTTCAAAAATCCACGGCAGCGTACGAAAAGTCGCGGGTGAAGATGATAGAAAAAGAACAACGCAGCCTGGGATTGACGGACACCTTTGTGCAGAGAGAATTGAAAGCGATAGGCGTGGATGTGAAATCTCTCCTTAAAGAGACCGCGGCGGAAGAGAAAGAATTGCGGAAGGTTCACAAGAAATTCTTTGCGCTGGTGCGCCCCCCCCATTCTGCCTGGCGATCTCATCCTCGAGATTCCTCCCGACCCGAATGTGTTTGATGTGAAGCCGCCGGCTGTCCGGGGGTTTGGTGGCGGGAGTTTCAACGACGCGGCCTGCGGTTTCAATCTGGCACTGGGAGAAACCAATCTCCTCGTGAGTCAACAAGGCAGCGGTTGGGGATGGCAGGCAACTGCGGGTTTACCCGGCAAAAGTACGTTGGTCTTTCAGTTCACTCCGCCACGGGCGGGAAATGTATTGGTGGATGCATACGTCGACTTCAAGGGGCAGTTCGCAATTTCAGCGCATGACCACTGGTACACCAACGCCGACGCGGATATAACGCTGAGCGTTTCATCACGACTCTTTCAACACTATTGGGAATTTGGCCCAAGCGAAACGCTGATCGACGAACATCGGTCGTCTTCAAGCAACAGTGCGTGGATCGATCGGCTCGTGAAATTGAGCTACACGACGTCGGTCTCCGCAAATGATACGGTGCTGATTTTTGTCGAGGTGGTGTTGGATACAAATGCGCATTCCAGTCACGCAAAGGTTGACGTGGATTTCAAGACTGGCGCCGAACGAAGAATCAAGGTGCCCGTGATACAATTTCGGTATTTCTAGAAACTCATTGGCCAAACTACATGCGCGATCCTCGCCTGCCTCATGGTTCAGTGGGGCGGGCGGGTCCGCGCTCTGTCTACAATTCGTTGGGTGATCCAGACTCGACTTCTGGCGTACAGTTGACGTCCTCTCGGCAGGCAGGTAGGTTGAACTTCAGGATAATTGTTTGACGACATAGTTCATGTCACCCAGCTTTGCGGCGGCCCGTCTTCGCTGATCTCCCTGAAGTTCAATATCACCGTCCTTGACTGTGCCTCCGGTGCCACAATGTTCTTTGAGGATCCTGGCGATGTCCTTCATTGTCGCGGGATTGTGGTGCAGACCCGACACGATCGTGACTGATTTCCCTTTGCGGCCCTTCGTGTCGAGCGAAATTTGGACGGGCCTTCCCTTGCCATCGTGTCGTTCATCCGTCGAGACACTTGATGGCTTTCCGGTTTCAGGAAGAAGCCGACTGAGATCGGACAACGAGTTGAGTTTCATGTTGTCAGACAAAATGCGAGTCCGTTCATTCGTCAGCTACACGCCATGTGTTTTTGTCATCTTTCACGTACGAGAGGCCGTTGCTCATCGCGAACACCTCGCGCCCGGTCGCATCGATATATTTCTTTTCCTCGTACACTCTGATGCCGTTGTTCTCCCGGGAAAGAAATATGAGCAATGCGCTCACTGTTGGTGCAACATCGTGCAACCACTGATCATCACTTTCCTTGACAAATGCGCGACTCAACGGCACTTCTCCCTACCTTGTTTCTAACACTGACGAGGTCCTTTGACCACATTGATAACCTACACAAAGATAATCGTTTTGTGGCGACAAGCAACCGCACCCGAAAGACCGGAGTAGCATGTGCAATTTGCGCAGTTTGCTCTCGCGAGGAAGATTGCGATTGTATTACCGTTTCGGTAACTTTCCACGCAACAGTTCTCAGTTCTCCACTTGACCAACCGTATGGCAAAAGCTAAAAATCGCTCTTCAAGAACAGTCGTTCCTCCAAAAACAGAAGTCTATCGCCACCCGGAAGTTGCCAACGCGCGTCAGCTTGTAGACAATTGTGAGAAGGTTGTCGGCATTGCAGCAACGTATGTGCAAGCGACTCCAGATTTGATGATGGGTGATCTGCTGAAGAATATGCGGTCGAGCCAAATCTTTAGCGTGTGTGGACTGCCTGAGATAAAGATTCACCACAAAGGCACGAAAGACACGAAGAAATACAGCGTGGAGTTAGTGGGGCTGGATGTTTTCGATCCGATCACAATGGAAGTTGAGCATCGTAAGGGAGACGACGTGCCCGCGTGGTTGCTCGACACAGATTACAATGACAGAGTTTTCCACAGGAGTCAAGCCTTCTTCCCCCGCACCAGCGCGTGGGACAATCTGAAGAAATCACTCAAAGCCACGTACGAAGAATCTGTGTGGGACCACCTTGCCGGAGCAACCAGCGCACCATTCGAGGCCGGTGAACAGGGGCAGATTGCCGTGAAGGTGATTGATGATCGAGAGAATGAACTACTTGTCGTGAAGAAGTTGAGTGAGGTGGAGAGATGAAGCAAGAGACTCTGTTCGCTCTTCTTGCAAAGGGTCTCGAAGCACAACTTCGAGACGATAACCCTTGGTGGAGAGGTGAACGCATATTCGGCATTCCCAAGATTCGTCGCTGGGCATTTAACCAGGTAATGTTTGGTGCGAAGAAAGGACCTGCCCCCATTACGGTTCTACGTGGGCCCCGGCAGATTGGCAAGACAACCCTATTGAACCAATTGATCGATTCGC
>CAYJNF010000212.1:3437-6748 GCA_964370915.1 uncultured Chitinophagales bacterium | reverse complement strand
AGATATTCGTTACGCTTGCCGTGGTGACAGTGGCAAGCGACACCGGATTGTTCGGACGCGCTGTCGCAAGGACTACATCGTTCGTGGCATTGAGGGTATAAAAGAGGTTTGAGTTGATGGTGCCGCTGCCAATGGCTGAACCGCTGCCGCCAAGATTTGTCCACGCACCTGCTCCATCATCTTTTGCAACGCGTAGCAGTGAGGAATCCGCCACCAGGTCGTCCGCACCGTAGGTCAGCAGAAATGAAGCGCCCCCTGTCGATGAAATGCCGGCTCCCGAGCTTTTCGCGAATTTGTAGTAGCGAACCGAGGAAACACTATCGAGCGTTGGGGGAAGTGTGCGCGTTGGGGGCGAACCTGCAGTCACCTCGGCGGTGTAGACTGTCGCTGTCCCGGCATCCTGCGTCACGGTAAAGGTCAATGGCCTGTACGCGGTTCCTTTGCCAATCGGGAAGAACCGAACCTTCTCGTTTGTTGTCGCGACACTGTTTGCCATGGGCCCATCCACAAACCCGGCAACGGCACCAATGTTGCTTGCCGCATCGAGCGTAAGCAGGTTCGTGGCAGATGTCAGAATCTTCCCGTTCACGATTCGAACACTGTCGTTGACAAGTGACAGCGGAGAGCTCAACTGCACGATGGCGCCACTGTCCACCCCGAACGTTGCAGCACCAATTGTTCCGCCCGTTTTTGTAAACGATTGCGAGCCGTTCTTGACGAAGTAGATTTGATTCCTCCATGTCCTGCTGCTATTAATGGAAACGGAACCGCCGGAAATTGTCAGATCTCCTTTGAGATTAATGCGACCGTATGCACTACCACTGTTCTGAGTATTGAATGTTCCCGACGTAACGGTGATGTTACCGCCGACGTTCAGAACAACCTTAGCCGCCGTGTCCGCACCACTCCCCGATCCGGTCAGCAATGCAGTTGGACCATTCACAAGAATATCTCCCAACACGTTGATGGTTTTGGTCTGACCCGCGCTGAGATTTGTAAACCGCCATTGCATGTTGTTTGTGTTCGTGACTGTTACTGATCCGCGGAATACATAGTTGTCGGGAAAGTTGAGGCCAATGTTGCTTCCCTGACGCGGACAATTCCACATAAAATTATAGAAGCTCTGGTTTGTGACGTTCGTTGGCGATGCGGACACGACGCTGTCGAATCTGCATGTTGAGCCTGCTCCCCATGTCGCGTTTGGCACTGCGCCTCCGGTAACCGGAATACCGTGGATGTACAATCCGCCGCTGCCGAAACTCAACGCACCTGTCGGAGTCACGGTGCCAAAGTTATTCAGACTTCCTGCCACTACCGTGTCAAGACTGTCGGGTCCGTTCGCAATGGTGAGAGTTTTCGCAGCAAGAATGGTGAGTGTGCCGCCGGTTTCCACAGAAACCTGGTCAACGGCAATTGACGTGTCAACAGCGACGTTGTGGCTGTTTCTGACGGCAATGTTCCCATCCGTTGAGACCGGGAATGTACTTGCCGCCACCCAGCCCGAACCATTGTAGGTTTCCCATGTTGTTGGCGCACTCCAGTTCCCCGTTGCTGCCGAGCGATAGTCGCCGACGCTTTGACCAAACGCCGTGGTCGCCAACAGAATACCTGATATTGCAACTCCTACTAATGTTCTCTTCATGCGTGATCCTTTCACGAGTATGGTGATCCGGTTAGTAAATTACGAGCGATGTTGTTGTGTAGAGGCGTCATTTCATCAGCAGCATTCTTCGGGTCATTCGCTGTCCGCTTGCTTCAAGCACCGAGATGTAAATGCCGCTTGCCAGTCCGCGACCATCGAACACCACACTGTAACGTTTGTTTCCCTCGACGGTGGATCGGAGCAACTCGGCAACGCGCCGACCAAGCACATCATACACGCTGAGCCGCGCAGGCCCGCGCTGTTGCAGCGAGAATTCGATTGTCGTGGAAGGGTTGAATGGGTTCGGATAGTTGGGATAGAGTGACAACTCCATCGGTTGCATCGGTTCATCGTCCAACGATGTCAGCAGTTCGGGACTGTTCAGATAGTTCTCCAGATTTGTGTAGCCGTCTTCACCAATTCCATTTCGATCGCTCGGGTCGTTGATGTTCAATCCGTGAGAAGTCTCCCACCAATCCGGCATACCATCATGATCAGAGTCGACCGGTGGCGTAGTGGCGTTCAGCTGGGGCCAACCGCCAACGTCATTCTGCGAGTCTATGATGCCGCAAGGACTGATGACGCCGGGATGACCGATCGGGTACGTAACTCCGCTGAACGTTGCTACTCCCGTCGTTACCTCACGGACAATTCTTCTATCAACCGTATCGCGAGCGGGCCTGGTAGCCCCGGCATTGGCGAGTACAAGCGGGTAAGCCACCGCCGCCGTGTGTTGATTGATCGGCATGCATTCGAACGGGACATCCCGCCGGAGCGCCGGTTTCAGCGCGTCGCCACCTTGTGGCTGCACGCCTAGTGTCCAGTTGTCCGCAGTTACGTTCGGATAGCCGACAACGTAGTTCTCATTCACATGCCAGCGTCCGTAGCCCGTGGTATCGGCGATGTTGGCAAGATGTGTTGACGGATTGACAATGCGGTATTTGATCTTGCCGGAACTTGTTGCAGGACCCGACTTGTAGTAGTTTGCGACCATGTTGATGTGGCTGTAGCCACGCACGCTGCCATCGCTCGTATCCTCGCCGCCGTACGCGCTATTGAAACCCCAATTGAAGAGCACGTTGTTTCGATAGTCGGTGTTTCCCACGCCGGAACCGAAGCGGGGATTGCGGCTGGAGTGATGAGCGAAGAGGTTGTGATGATACGTTGAATTCGGTCCGCCCCAGATGCCGCCGTAGCCGTGCGCACCATTGGGGTGATTCGAATTGTAAAGACTCTCGGTGATGAAGCTCCACTGCACAGTCAGGCTATCGCACCAATAAAAGGACATCGTCTCATCCACACTCCAGCTCGCCGAGCAATGATCGACCATCACGCTCGATGCCCATCGCCCGCCGAACGCATCGGACTCCCCGCCGCTTTCATTTCCCAATCGCATGCGCAGATGACGAATGATGACATTGTTCGTCGAAACTGTCAGAGGATACTTCCGAATGCAGATGCCATCGCCGGGCGCTGTTTGACCAGCAATCGTGATGAAAGGATTCGTGATGTTGAGGTTGGAATTGAGAGTGATTGTCCCGGAGACGCGGAACACGACAGTACGCGGACCCGAGGCCTGGATGGCGGCGCGAAGACTGCCTGGTCCGGCGTCGTTCAGGTTGGTGACTTCATAGACAACACCGCCGCGACCGCCCACGGTGTATTTGCC
>CAYJNF010000212.1:0-3427 GCA_964370915.1 uncultured Chitinophagales bacterium | reverse complement strand
TGCCATATCCTTCGGCACCGGGGAACGCAAGTTGACGAGCCGGAGGATTGGTTGCGACAAATGCTTGTTCGTTTCCGTACGCCGTCCCGAGGGAGTTGGTCGCGTACGCACGAACATAATAACGGCTTCCTTCTGTCAGGCTGCTTAAAGTGCTTGTGAATGTCCCGGCACCGACGCCGTCCACTGTGTGCGCGTCGCTCGTCGTGGGCGAGCCGATCGTATTCCAGCACACACCGCGCGCAGTAACTGCCGTCCCGCCATCCCACAGGACGTTGCCGCCACATGTTGCTGTTGTCGCGGTGATGTTCACGACCGCCAACGTTCCAACATTGGGTAAACTCATGCCCCCGCTGGACGTGACACCCGTAATCACGACATTCCGGATGTAAACGTACTTCGAAGTCGATGCATTTGTGCTGTTGTACCAAGGATAGACACGCACGTAGAACGTTTGTCCGCTTGGTACGTCCAGATTAAGTAGATAGGATGGTGATGGATCGAGCCAGGCGGAATTCGGAAGCGTCGAGCTGGAGTTCAACTGTGTTCGGAAGCTGAAGGTGGAATCGGTGGAGTAATAGGTGTTTGCATTCATCGCACTGGTTCCCCCCCCGCCGAGGTTGAGTGAAACACCCGAAACATGAAACGTCCTCCCAGGAATGGGAGCTACAGCAAACTGGATGTACCGGCCCGAATTCTCCGCTGTCTCGTATGGCCAATTCGTTGTGGTGCCGAGATGAACTCGTTGCCCGCCTCCCGGAGCGGTGTAATCCCTTGCCTGAAGATTGCGCGTTGAGTCAGCAGCAGAGTACGAGAAGCGTTCATTCGTCCCGGTGATATTGCCAATGCTCACCGAGACATTGGGATTTGACACGAGATTCCAGGAAACGGACGCCGAATCCTGTGCACGAACACTAATGGCAAGCGGAACCGCTAAACCCATAATCAGAAGAGAAAGAAAGATTCTCTTTGCTACATTTGAACTCATTTCAGTAAGACAAGTTTTTTTGTTCGTGTAAGATTTGCAGATTTCATTCTGACAAAGTAGATTCCGCTCGACAGATTGGTTCCGTCGAACGTCACCTCGTACTCTCCTGCGGACTTCTCGCCGTTCACCAACTCCTTTACTTCCTTGCCGATGAGGTTGTAGATAGCGATTGTCACACGAGACCGTTGGAGAATGGAGTACTTGATCGTGGTGGAAGGATTGAAGGGATTAGGATAATTCTTGAGATCGAACGTTAGTGGCTTCCGTGTCTTCTGCTCAACATCCGTTACGCCGTTGAGAACAATGCGCGGGACGCTGTCTGTCGGGCTGAGGATGTGCAAATACGGATACGGTACTGGCAGCGCGCACGTTTGGCTGATTGTCACGCCGCTTGCACCGAAGTGGTTGTCGATCAATTGAGCCATTCCGGGAATAGTGCTGAACTCCGCCATCACCGCCGTGCCGACGGAATCGAAGTAGTTCCGTTCTACTCGCACACATGCGCCCATCCGCGAGTTGATGGCGGTGTGGGAGTTTCTATAGTAGTTGTTGAAGATGTGCGCTTTGCCGAAGCGTATGCTGGGAAGCCGTGACTCACAGTTGTAAAAATAGTTGTGATGGAACGTAATGCGGATAACGCTGTCGGCGACCGCCTGATCACCGGAGCTGATCAGGCTCGTTTTGAAATGATCGTGGAATGAACACCAGGCGACGGTAATGAATGACGATTCGTTCTTGACATCGAGCAGCCCGTCGTAAAACTCCGTGCCGTGTTCTCTGTCGGAGTAAAATTCACAGTGATCGATGAGGATGTTCTTTGATCGACCGTTGATCTCCAGTGCGTCTTGCGGCGTGACGTGTGAGATGATAATGTTCCTGATGATCACGTTGCGCGCATTGTTGATGGAAAGTCCAATGCCGCGCAGATGCGCTCTTCCAACGCCGAGAAGTGTCTTATCGGAGGTGACCGAGATGACCTCGGTCCCGACAAGTTCTCCGGAGAATTTCACCACGCGCGGCTGCGCAATGCCGAGGTAATTCTGCAGCTCACTTACTGTCGTGGCCTGCACCGTATCGCCCAGTGAACCGCCCGTCACAAGGTACGGCGTTCCGTTGTCGGACTGAACGGTTGCATAGCCAACGATGTCAGGGTCCATCGCTGTTCCGTTCGGCAAGAACCGCGCAACGGCGTTGACATTGCTCCTGATCGCAAACGTGAAAACAGAATCCACGCTTGTTTCCTCTCCCGTCCAGCTCTGAAAGAAGTAACCGGGATTCGCGTGCGCACGCAAGGTCACCATTGTTCCGCGGTCATAATACGGCTGAACGGGCGACAACGAAACCGTCCCCCACGCGACATTGTTGCTGCTTGCGTTCAACACATATGATGGAGTGCAGGAATCTGGCGCCGCGCCGGCACCAATCACCTTCAAGTAGTCGAAGTTGCCGAGGCCGCTCGTGGAATACGCCTCGATGCGGAGCTTGTAGCTCCCCGCGGCAAGTACAACGTTCACGGAGTCGCTCATCGTCCAATTCGTCCACGTGCCGGTATGAGGTAAGAACACTGTGTCGATCGTGAGGTTGCCGTTGAGCAGCAACCGCGCGTTACGGTCACCGGGATTTCCCCCGAGTCCGTATCGCCACGCGAGCGTGTAGGTTCCCGAGGCCGGGACAGAAAATTGCCAGCTGATGCTCTTCCCGACTCCCGGGTCGGTATCCGCGTAGCCTGTTCCAGTGTATCCTGCAACGCTCGTCGCAATCACACCGTCAACGGAGCAAAAACCAGTTTCGTTTTCCTGAATAACAATCTCTTGGGTTGCAGCAGAACTTACCGCGAGAGAGAAAACGATCCAAAGTGTAGTCAACTTTTTCATGGGAATACTCAGACCTCGCCCCGAATTACTCAGCTGAGGCTAGCTTAACCGGTTACTTAGTCGGTCAGAAAGCTTGGATGAACTGGACAGCCTCATGGCATCACAAATGAGTTAGGAATGAAAACGATTGCTAATGGTCAGTTAGCGGATGACCGCAAAACTCAGGTCTACGCGAGCACAAACGAGTCAACTTCGGGCTTCTTGGGGGTGTCGCAAAGCCAAAAAATTAACCGCTTTAAGTTATCGGTAACTTAGGTATGAATTTCGATAAAAGCAAGTAAAAAGATGTCCGTCATACACTTTTAATGTGTAGTCCAGACACTTTCTTGCTTGCTTTGCGTTCGACCATTAGTCGTTGTGTGAAATCATCCTGCCCATTCTGTTCGGCAGCGCTGCATGGGCCGATCTTCGGATGTAAAGCCCACGGTTGAGATTCTTCTCTGCGTCCATCTATCATATTATGCTCTCCGCTCGTAACTCCGCAGTGTTCTCCACCTCTGACATGGTTGTCAGACTGCCGCCACGACTCAATTGCTTCTCCACGCTTTTTCTTCTACATTTTCGCAGA
>CAYJNF010000211.1:2480-6759 GCA_964370915.1 uncultured Chitinophagales bacterium | reverse complement strand
GGCTGCCGAGTGCTTCGATCTGTGTTGCTGATCGACCGAAAATGTACTGGCTGCCGAGTGCTTCGATCTGTGTTGCTGATCGACCGAAAATGTACTGGCTGCCGAGTGCTTCGATCTGTGTTGCTGATCGACCGAAGATATACCGGCTGCCGAGTGCTTCGATCTGTGTTGCTGATCGACCGAAAATGTACTGGCTGCCGAGTGCTTCGATCTGTGTTGCTGATCGACCGAAGATGTACTGGCTGCCTAACACTTCCAGTTGTGATGAAGACCCAAGAGTCGCACGTTGAACGATGCTTCTTTGTTCCTCCATCACGGAAGGTACTGCCTGCGCGGTCAGCGTAGCTTGTATGGCGCGATTGCGGATTGCTTTTTCCACATTTTCCGCTCCTGTCGCAATGCCAGCTATGAGCACGACCGTGACGACAGCAACCTTCATTGCTGTCTTTCTCATGGGGGACTTCCTCCCTTGGAACTGCTTTGAGTTTAGATTTGTGAGAACGAAACGGTAAGCTCAGCCCGGACTTCCTTCACCCACACACAAACATAGGTTACGATCCACGTATAGTCAATCAAATATCGGTGTAGTTTAGCATTTATCTACGATTGCGCATCCGGTGGATAGGCGATACCGCTTACAAAATGCCGGAAAACCGGCGAACCACAGCGCTGAAATTGCGAATGATAATCCAATTCCCTCGTCACGGCGTTGGTTTTCAGAGCGGCATTTGCTTTATTTCACTCGTCCAATGATAATGAACCGGGTGAATCCGCTACTCAACGTTACCGATCTTTCTGTCTCCTGCCAGACGCGGGATGGTGAGCGCTCAATCATCCGTGATGTGAGCTTTACCCTCCGGCCTAAGTCAATTCTTGCCCTTGTTGGGGAGAGTGGAAGTGGAAAGACCACCCTCTGCAGAGCGCTTACGCGACTGCTTCCGTCGCAGATGAGAACACATGGTTCTGTTTTTTGGGGATCCACGAATCTTCTGAACTGCCCGGAACAGGATCTGAGAGAAATCCGCAAGACACAGATTCGATATGTTTTTCAGGAACCATTTCTGGCGCTCAACCCGCTTCTTAAGATTGGATCGCAGATGCGACTAGCCTCTCCGGATTCGCGAGTCACTCCCGCGTTGATGAACGAAGCGCTTGTTCAGGTTGGTCTCAATGCCGCGGATAACATACTCGCACAGTATCCGCATCAGCTCAGCATCGGTATGCAGCAACGGGTCATGATTGCCATGGCGACAATCGCGAGGCCACTGCTTCTGATTGCCGATGAGCCAACCAGCGCGCTCGATGAATCACTCCGCGCTGAAATACTGGACTTGCTGAAGTCCCTTCAGTCCTTATGGGGCATGTCGGTGTTGTTCGTAACGCACGATCTGTCTGTCGCGAGAACGTATGCCGATCATGTAGGGGTGTTGTATCAGGGCCATCTTGTTGAAATGGCAACCGTGGAAAAATTTTTCCAACAACCTCAACATTCGTACTCACAACTTCTCGTGGAATCACTGCCCCGGTCTTCTTCCAACCTCTTGTCTGAGAAAAGCGAACGATAATGCCAGCGCCCCTGCTTCAGGTAGAACACCTCACATGCACATTCCAGTTGGAAAGCGATTTCAGTTTTCGCAGGAAACGCAAGACCGTCCTCCGGGACCTTTCGTTCACCCTCGAAGTGAATACGACGTTGGGACTTCTGGGCGGGAGTGGAACCGGCAAGTCAACCCTTGCACGCTGTCTGGCCGGCATCAGCCGCCCCGATGAAGGACAAATTGTCTTCGACGGCGTGAACATTTTTCCGGAGATCGGCAACCGGAAGAAGATTCGGTTATCAATTCAGATGTTGTTTCAGACGAGCAGCTCTTCGTTGGATCCGACAATGACAGTGAGAGAATCTCTTTGGGAAGGGATTGAAGCTCGTCGAAGCAATGCGATGGGGAATGGAGAAACGGAATCTGTTGAAAGCCTCATTCGTGCTGTTGGTATGTCCGACGATACGCTGCAACGGATGCCCGCGGAGTTGAGCGGGGGCCAACGTCAACGCGTTGCGCTTGCACGCGCATTGGCGGTGCATCCCAGGCTCTTGATCCTCGATGAGCCAACATCAGCGCTCGACATCATTACGCAGCAACAAATACTCGTGCTTTTGAAGCGACTCCAGACGACTCATGGATTCTCCATCCTCTTCATCACTCACGACCGTTCGGCAGCTTCCGTGTTCTGTGATCGCGTTGCCGTCTTACGCGAAGGCAGGATTGTGGATACGACAGAGCTTACGAGTTTGTAACCCGCCAGTCAGTGCAACACAAGCACGTTTTCAGTTCTTGCTTAATTCCGTGGTTGCGGATATGGCTGCACGCAACGTATCGTCGCGACGCTCGCCGATCTGCTGACGCCACATGGCGTAGTACAAGCCCTTTTGTTCGATAAGCTCGCTATGTAGCCCTTCTTCAACAATGCGGCCGCGCTCAAGAACAAAGATCTTGTCCGCATGCATCACTGTCGAAAGTCGATGAGCAATCAACACGGTCAGCATATCTCTTCTCAACGACACGTCGCGAATGGTGGCGCTGATTTCTTCTTCTGTCAACGAATCGAGGGAAGAAGTCGCCTCATCGAAGACCAGCAGGTTGGGCCGTCGTAAAAGGGCGCGGGCAATCGAGAGTCGTTGCTTTTCTCCGCCGGAAACCTTCACCCCGCCTTCTCCGATCAGCGTGTCCAAACCCTTGTCGGCGCGATGTAAGAGGGATTGGCAGGCAGCCTTCTCCAGCACTTCGAGGCATTCTGCATCCGTCGCCGTCGGATTTACAAAAAGGAGGTTCTCGCGGATCGTTCCTGAAAACAATTGCGTATCCTGAGTAACAAAGCCAATCTTCTCGCGCAACGCTTCGAGATCGATCGTTGCGTGATTGTGGCTGTTGTACAAAATCTCTCCCGCGTGAGGATGATACAGTCCGATCAACAACTTTACCAGCGTTGATTTTCCTGAGCCTGACGGACCGACGAACGCGATAGTTTCGCCCAGGTTCGCTGCAAAGGAAATATCGTTGAGCGCGTGCCGGGTGGCGGATTGATGGCGAAAGCTGACGGATCTGAACGAGAGAGTTTCGATTGCCTGAATCTTGGCCGGATGCGCCGGCTTCTTCTCTTTCGGAGCGTTCAGAATGTCCTCAAAGTTCTTCAACGACACCTCAGTCTCCCGGTAGATATTGATAACGTTGCCAAGCTCCTGCAGAGGGCCGAAAATGAAGAAAGAGTAGATCCACAACGAAAAGAACTGGCCGAATGTTATTTGCTGGTCAAAGATCATATACAGCATCAACCCGAGGATTGTTGTCCGCAGGAAGTTGACTGACGTCCCCTGAACGAAACTGAGACTGCGCAGGTAGCGCACCTTTTTCAGCTCAAGCGTAAGGATCTTGCCTGTCGAGGTGTTCAGTCTCGAAATCTCCTGCTGTGCAAGACCCAGGCTCTTCACCAACTCAATATTCCTCAACGATTCCGTTGTCGATCCTGCCAGTGCGGTCGTTTCGGCCACGATCACCTTCTGAATTCTCTTGATCTTCTTGCTGAGGCCAAAGCTAATCGCCGCGAGCACAGGAACAATCGACAGATACACGACGGCAACCAACCAGTGAACGCTGAACGCATAGATCATGACGAAGAGGACACCCACGAGCGACATAAACACGATATTGATGAACCCTGCGATCATTCGTTCCACATCCGTGCGGACCTTCTGAAGCTTGCCAAGCGTCTCACCGCTCCGCTGGTCCTCGAATGTCTGGTATGGCAGTTCCAGCGAATGACGTAATCCATCGGAATAGATTTGCGCTCCGAGTCGTTGTGTTATTACGTTGATGAAGTAATCCTGAAAATTCTTTGCCACTCGCGACACGAAAGCAACACCCATTGCGGCGAGCAGCAAAAGACCGACGCCTTTCAGAAAATCGCTTTGCGTGTACTCTTTGTATCTCGTCACATATTCATCAATGATGTGGCGGAAGATCAGCGGATCAAGTAATGAAAAGGTTTGGTTGATGGCAGCGAGGACCAGTGCAAGAAGCACAAGCTTCCAATACTGCTTGAGGTAGGACAAAAGAAGTTTCATAGAACAGTGTACCTGTTAAAGATTGAACAGGGAGAAGATAGAGATTTCCCATCAGATACTCAAAGTTGAATTGATTTTCGTAAGTGAAGTACCTATATTGGTGCAGAAATTTTGGGGCTGTAGCTCAGCTGGGAGAGCGCGTGAATGGCATTCACGAGGTCA
>CAYJNF010000211.1:0-2470 GCA_964370915.1 uncultured Chitinophagales bacterium | reverse complement strand
TCGTCATTTTTTTATAATATACATGCATTCAAGATGTCAGGGGTTCGATCCCCCTCAGCTCCACACAAAAGGGAAGGCGACTTCCCTTTTTTTATTCTCCGATGAATTCGTATCTTGGAACGTGGAAAAATTCGTTGGCGTTATTCAAGTATGAGACTTCAGAATTCGGGCCACTGGATCGCGGCCATAGGCATCATAGTCGCAGTCTCGATCAGCACGTTGGGCTGCAAAAAGGATGAAGGAATTGTGGGGGAAGATGGCAGCCCTTCGAATGTGATCTTTCCTTCTTCAAATATCAGCTATGCGCAGGACGTACAGCGATTGTTCAGTCAGACGTGCGCCGTCGCAGGCTGCCACACGGGAAGCTCGCCGGCAGCGAGGGTAAGCTTTGATTCGTGGTCGAACACGCGCTTTGATTTGCCCGGCGTGGTTATCGCGGGGTCGCCGGAGACAAGCACGTTGGTCCTTCGGATCGAGGGACGGGTGAGCCAGCGAATGCCGCTGTACAGAAATCCGTTGAACCAGAACCAGATCAACGGAATTCGTGCCTGGATCGCCGAGGGCGCGCTCAACAATTAGCCGGGCACTTCAGGCGCTCCGCACATCCTTTCCCCACATCAACTTCGCCCGCAACACCTCGTAGTAGGATCGGTCGATCCTCTTAACCAACCTCATTTTGTGGGATGCCTTTTTGATCGTAATCTCGATCGGTGGCTCAAGTATTCCCGCCTCCTGCCCATCCGCAGAAACGAGAATCTCATTTGTGGTCGCAAGGGCCACGACGCGTATAATGTCGGTGTCGGGCACAACCAGCGGGCGGCCGCTCAATGTGTGCGGAGCAATGGGCGTAATGCCAATGACGCTTGCGGTCGGTGCAACGATCGGTCCGCCGTTGGACAAAGCGTACGCCGTGGAACCGGTCGGTGTGGAGATGATCAATCCGTCGCCGCGATACGTTACGGCAAAAACTCCATTGATGTATGTTTCAATATCAATCACGCGTGCCGAGCGCGATTTATCCACCACAATATCATTGGCCCCGTAAAAGACTTGGCCCGGCAATGATGGCGAGACCGCCTCGATGACCAAACGTTCTTCGATAACGAAGTCACCTGCAATGACGCGTTCAAGTTCTTTCTTCAGTTCGTCGGGAGCAAACTCCGCAAGGAATCCGAGTTTGCCGAGATTCACACCGAGAATTGGTATGCCCGCTGCGCCGACGGCGTTCACCGTTGCGAGCATTGTCCCATCGCCACCGAGTGCAATCAGGATGTCAACGCCCCGCACACAGTCACGGTACTTCCCAGTCTGCACAGATCCCACCTGAACGTGCTTCGACAACAGCAGCTCGACAATTTCTTCGTCGATGATAAACTCGGCGTTACACTGCTTCAGCGTTTCAATAAGCAGCTGAACGACGTTCGACAGCTCATACTTCGATAGATTGCCAATGATCCCGAATTTCATGCTGGTTTCTTTTCCGCCTCGGGCTGTGAAGGTGGCGGGGCACTGGCTGCGTTTGCATCTTTCGCCTTCTCGTCGACGAAATTCAGTTTCAATTCACGGATAAGCTCAACAAGAAACCGCTCTTCGTCATTCGAGAGATTGCCTTTGGTCTTCTCCTTCAGCATATCCAGCAAGTCAATCGTTCCCTGTGCGGCAACAAGGTTGCGATCAATCTTCCCCGTGATCGTACTCTTGACCTTCCCGAGTTGCTCCATACACGCCGCATGATACATGAAGATCAACTGCAGAAAGAGCTGACTGTTTTTGTCTGTGCGTTCCATGGTTCTACTCCTGAATTGCTCGCTTATGTTGCTGTTGACGACAATCGCTTCTGATGTTTCAACTCCCACAACTTTGCATACTTCACAAAGACGTACGCCGACGAAACCACGCAGAGGATAAGTCCCTGGATACCATCCAGGAAACCTCCCCGCAGAACATACATCTTGAAAAACAAGAACGGTGGCCGCACGAGGACATCATATAGGGAAAAGCGCTTTCCCCGATCAGACAAATCCTGCGCACCGAGCGTTGTGTAACGATTGAACTTGTGAAAGTAGTGTTGAAGATTCGGATCCGTGAAATGCAGGAGATCGTTCCTGAGCGCTCCAATCCTCCCTTCCACCACAATCTGCTCGTGGACGTTGCTCTCGGTAAACCGTGATGCAGACTTGCGAAACAACCTCGTCACCCGCCCCGGATACCAACCGCAATGCCGTATCCACTTACCAAGAAAGAACGCCCGCCGCGCGACGCTGTATCCTGAATACATCCCGCTATTCCCGCGCACGATCCCAGCCATCTCGTTCGCCAACTCCAAAGGCACCCGCTCGTCCGCATCAAGCCAGAGAATCCACTCTCCCGTTGCATGTTCGAGGGCAAAATTCTTCGTGGCACCGTAGCCTTTCCATTCCACGGAGAAAACTTTGGCTCTATTTTCCCGTGCAAGAGCAACCGTTCTATC
>CAYJNF010000210.1:2785-6767 GCA_964370915.1 uncultured Chitinophagales bacterium | reverse complement strand
CTGTCGAAGAAAGCAAAAATCTGGCTCATCATTCTTAGCATTCCCGTTGTGCTGCTCGTCGGCGCGGCAGTCGCGCTGAAACTCTACTTCACGAACGATCGTCTCAAAGCGCTCATCATCCCGAAGATGGAAGAAGCAACCGGACACAAGGTGGCGATCAACGACATCAGTCTCTCGGTATTTCCGACCATTGCGCTCGATGTTCAAGGACTCACCATCGAAAACAAGCCGGGCTTTTCCGACAAGCCTCTGTTGACTCTCGAACGAATGTTGATTGATGTGAAACTGCGTCCGCTGTTTGACAAGCGCGTGGAAGTCAGCTCGCTCTACATCGAAAAACCGTCCATCGTTCTTGAGACGGCCGAAGATGGTTCGACGAACTACAGCCAAAAGAAGGAAGCAAAAGCGGAAGAGCCTGCGTCCAGCGGTGGAAGCGCAGCCGCTGTGCTTCTGTCCGATTTCAGAATCGTCAATGGGTATATCGAGATGATCGACCGCCGCGACAACTCGAAGCAAGTGTACAACGGCTTCCATGAAATGGCGTCTGTGGATTTCAATCCCACAACACTCGAAGTGCGCATCGCAAGCAAGACCGCCATCGACAACTACAGCTACGGCTCCATCACCACGCCGCTGATCACGGATTGGCGCATCAACGGCAATGCCGATGTTGTGTACAACGTGTCGCACAGTCTTGCCACCATCGCCAACGGCAAGGGCTTTCTTAACGCAATTCCGTTCGACATCAACGGAACGATTGCCATGAAAGACAAGCCGGACATGGATCTGACGATTGAAGCGAAGGATGTGAATGTCGCGCAGCTTCTGAATCTCACACCTAAAGCCTACATGGAGAAGATCAAGGGAGTGAAGGGGGACGGCGCCGTGCAGGCGAAGGTGCTGGTCAAGGGAATTTATGACAGCGATACGCGAACGCTGCCCGATATCGGCGGCACCATCAACACCACCAATGCGTCGATTCAGTACCCGAACATCCCGAAGCCGATCACGAACATCAACATCATCTCGGATTTTGTTCGGGGGAAAGAGAGACAGGAGTTCCATCTCAGAAAATTCTCGGCGAATCTCGGCACCAATCCGCTGTCCGTAACGATGGACGTCATCGGGTTTGATGACCCATCGCTGACGGTGGCCATCAACGCCGCGATGAACCTTGCCGAAGTGAAGGACTACTATCCGCTTGAGGCTGGAACGAGTCTTTCGGGGAAACTGAAAGCCGGGGTGAACGTTGCCGGTAAAGCAAGCAACCCCGATGCAATGAAAGCCGCGGGCAGCATGGAGTTTCAGGGCGTGACGATTGCTACGGCAGCGAGCAAAAATCCTGTCAGAGATCTGAACGGCACAATCACGTTCACGAACCAGGTGGTCGAGTCAAAGAGACTTGCCATGGTCATCGGCAAATCCGACCTGGCTCTTTCGTTCGCCATGAAGAACTATCTCTCGGTCATGTCGGACAAGAAAGGCGCACCGAAACCGACCGCGACTGCGTCGCTGAACTCCAACCATCTCTACACCGCCGACATCATGAGTGATGAAAAGCCGGCTGCGGAGTCGGGCGGCCAGAAGAAGCCAGCAAGCAAGGCTGCGATGCCGTTACCCAATGTAGAGATGGATATCAGCACAAGCATCGGCACACTGACGATGGAGCGGATGGGGATGAAAAATGTCCGCGGCAAAATGCGCATTGCCAACGGACGCATCAACATGGAAAATCTCACGATGAACATGTTCGACGGCGCCGTGACGAGCAAGGGAAGCGTCAACCTCCAGAACCCGCAACGCCCGACATTCAATCTCAATCTTGACATGAACAGTCTGAAGGCGAACTCGGCGCTCTCCACGTTCACGTCATTCGGACAGCGGCTGCTTGGCGACATGAATATGAGCATCGCCATCAGCGGCGCGCTCGATGACACACTCGGACTCATTCCGTCATCACTCGATGGAAACGGCAAGGTCGCTCTGAACAACGGCAAGCTGCACGGCGTGAAGGTGAACCAACAGATTGCAAGCCTGCTCAGCGTGCCCGATGTGGCGGAGATTTCATTCAAGGATTGGGGAAATGCATTCACCATCAAGGATGGGCGGGTGAATATTCCCGAGTTGAAAATTGGCGCGCTCGGCGCCGACTACACCATCAGCGGATCGCAGGGGCTCGACGGCTCGATGAACTTCGGCATGGCGATGCTGCTGTCCGATGCGACGTCCGCGAAAGTGAGTGTCCCCGGTTTTGCCGGTGAAGCCGTGAATGCGCTGAAGGAACCGAACGGCCGCGTGAAACTCGACTTTCTCGTCAGCGGAACAATGAACGATCCAAAAGTGCAGCTCGACACGAAAGCGATGCAGGCCCGGGTGGCTGAGTTTGCGAAGGGGAAACTCAACGCCGAGAAGAAAAAGCTGGAGCAGAAGGTTGGCGACGAGGCGAAGAAGAAAGGTGAAGACCTGCTCAAGGGATTGTTCAAGAAGAAGAAGTGAATCTTTAAGTTCTGAGCTCCGCCGCTGTTGGGCGGGGCGAAGAACCTGTGACGCGACAACACTATCCGTGATTCTCAAAATTTTCGCACACAGTTTAGAAACATAGATTCTTCTCTACGAGACCGTAGGTCGGCTCTGGAAAACGAGCCTCAGAATGACACGTCTCCTTGACACATGAAACGTATTCGTCCCAAACAATCCCTCGGACAGAATTTTCTTCGAGACGATAACATCGTCCGCAAGATCGTTGCCGCAGTGAATCCTCAGCCCGCCGAGGTGCTGCTCGAGATCGGTCCCGGCGAGGGAGCGCTCACGACATTCTTCGTGCCCCGTGTCGATAGACTCATAGTGGTTGATGTCGATACTCGGGTGGTCGACCGGATGACACGATTGTATCCGCATGGCGAAGTGGAGATTATTCACGCCGATTTTCTTGCGGTCGACTTTGCAGAGATTCTCCGACGACGAAACGCAGAACTTCTGCGCATCGTTGGCAACATTCCGTACAACATCACCACTCCGATTCTCTTTCATATTCTCGATAACCGGCAACAGGTCAGCGATGCGACATTGACGATGCAAAGGGAAGTCGCACGGCGTTTGGTTGCGAAACCAAGCACGAAGGATTATGGCATCCTTGCCGTTTTCTGTCAGCTCTTTGCAGATGTGGAATTGCTGTTTGACGTATCGCCCAACTGTTTCTTCCCGGCTCCCAAAGTCACATCATCAGTCGTGCAGTTGAAGATGCTGAAGCAGCCGCGGTTTCCGCTCACGAGCGAACAGCATTTCCGCAAGATGGTACGCGCAATCTTCGGCAAGCGGCGGAAAACGTTGCGCAACTCGCTCAGCTATTTCGTCGATCCGCTGCCCGCGTTGCCCGACCGATTCGATCTTTCGAAGAGACCGGAAGCATTGTCGATTGAAGAGCTGGTGGAGCTGGGAAACGCACTTTTTGGGATTTGAGGAGAGGACGTCGAGTAAATGAAATTGGCCTTTGCTCTTGCTTCTTGCTTTTGGCTCTTCGCCCGCCGCTTTGCTACTCTGCCTTTTATCCCACCGACCTATTTCGTATATTTTCCGCCACGTAACCCTTCTACCACACGAACCCGGACCGAATGCAGTTCACAACAATCAGCAAGTATCTTCACTCGGCAGATCTGCTGTTCATCGGGTTCAATCTCATCCTGTCGTGCATCAATATTCTCTTCGCCGACCGCATTCCGTATTGGTGGATCATTGTCGGAACAAACTTTCTCGGCTCGTCGCTGATTTGTGTCATGGCGTATCTGCGGCACACAACAGGGTGGAAGCCGTTGCGTCTGCTGCATGATTGGTACGTACCGGTCGCAACGTTCTTCTCGTTCAAAGCCCTCTACTTCATGATCAAACCAATTCATGCCGGCAAGGACTATGATGATTTGTTGATTGCTGTCGATCGCTGGCTGTTCGGTGTCGACCCGACCGTGTGGATTGCGCAGTTCGCCCG
>CAYJNF010000210.1:0-2685 GCA_964370915.1 uncultured Chitinophagales bacterium | reverse complement strand
TCGATCGCTGGCTGTTCGGTGTCGACCCGACCGTGTGGATTGCGCAGTTCGCCCGGCCGTGGCTGACGGAAATTTTGCAGATCGCGTACAATCTGTTTTATCTTCTCTTCCTCGCGGTCGGGTACGAATTTTATCGCCGGCACAATCTCGATCTCTTTCACTATTTCATGTTCACGTGCGTGTACGGATTCTTTCTTTCATACCTCGGCTATTTTCTCCTTCCTGCCGTCGGGCCGCGTTTTACGCTGCACGATTTTGCTGCGATTGATCGCGAGCTTCCCGGGCTGTGGCTGACCGAACAGTTGCGCTGGTTTGTGAACTCGGGCGAGTCCATTCCCGTCGGCGTTTCGACATCCGAAGCGATCATTCATACGCAACGCGATGTGTTTCCCAGCGGCCACACCATGATGACGCTGGTGATGATGTACCTGGGTGCACAGTACAAAGTGAAGGCGCGCTGGCTCATCTACGTGACGGGAATTCTCCTGATTGTCGCGACTGTCTATCAACGGTATCACTATGTGATAGATTTGATTGCCGGCGCCGCGTTTGCAATTCTTTGCATTACAACATCCGCCCGCCTGTACAGTTATCTGAAGGACCGCTTTCAGACAATGGAAAGCCGGTTTCCGGTGGCGGTGCACGAACCGCCGCGTTGATATTCCATGACCGAATCCGTAAGTTAATTCAGGTGTCACAAATTTCCCTGCATGGCAGTTCAAGCATCAATAGCAAACATCTTCATTGATCTGATTCCCGACATGTGTTTTGTCGTGTCGGCGGAACGGATGGTGCTCGCTTACAATCAGCGGGCACGGGAGCTGCTTGGCCTGCCGGACGTTCCGACGGGTGACATCCGGTTCTACGATTTGCTGACGGAAGATTCGCAACGCCCGCTGCTTGCCGTGCTGCGATCGGAAGAGCCCTCGCGTGAGGCGGAAGTGCATTTCAAAACGCATGAGGGAACCATCATCGATGCCGTTCTCTTTATCAAGAAGATAGCCGGCCCGCAGACGGAATTTCTGTACGTGATCGCCCGCGACATTTCGGAATCGAAGCGCAAGGAACTGGACTTGCTGCGGTTCTCCAATGTTGTGCACTACACCGTCAATCCCATACAGATTACCGACGCCAAGGGAAGGATGGTGTACGTAAACCCCGCGTTCGAGAAGACCACGGGCTATTCGCGCGAAGAGTTGATCGGACAGAATCCCAATCTCGTGTCCAGCAATAAGTACAGCCGAGAGTTCTGGCAGAAAGTGTGGACGAAAATCAGCAAGGGAGAAATCTGGGAGGGCGAGATTGAGAATAAGAAGCGCGACGGCTCGCCTATGTACACGCAGGTCATCATCTCGCCGATCGTCGACAACGACGGGAAAGTAGTCGGCTACCTCGGATCGCACCGCGACATTTCCGAGCAGCGACAACTGGAACAGCAGCTAATGCATTCACAAAAAATGGAAAGCATGGGGACTCTGGCGGCGGGCATCGCGCATGAGGTCGGGAATCCGCTCACGTCCATTTCATCCATCGTCCAGGTTGTGCAACGAACCATCACGGACGATTTTGCAAAAGAGAAACTCAGCCTTGTCCAATCGCAGGTGCATCGCATCACGAAGATCATTCGCGACCTCGTGGATTTTTCGCGCCCGTCGAATTACCAGCTCCAGCCCACAAACATCGTCAACAATCTGAAGGAAGCGGTCGAGATTGTGAAGATGGCGAAGAAGGCGCGCAAAGTGAAGTTTCAAGTCCGGGTGGAGGATGAAGTTCCGCTGTTGTCGCTCGTGCCCGATCAGATCTCGCAAGTGTTCATCAACATTTTGTTGAACGGCGTGGATGCGATGGAAGGCCGCGAGGGGAAAGTCGACATCGTCGTCAGCAAAGATCCGTCGCACGTACGAATTGCGCTGACCGACAACGGATGCGGCATCTCGGAGGAGAACCTGACAAAGATCGGGGAGCCGTTCTTCACCACGAAGCCTGTCGGGCAGGGAACCGGGCTTGGTCTCTGGGTGAGTCAGGGGATTATCAGAAGTTTCCGCGGCGATGTCCGGTTGAAGAGCGTGCGCGGGCAAGGAACGACGTTTACTATTATTCTACCATTGAATTCGAGGGAAGAGAATGTCTGACTCTGTGTTGATTGTTGACGACGAAGAGATCATTCGCGATTCGTTGTCATTCGTGCTGAAGAAAGAGGGCTTCAGCGTGCAGGAGGCCGAGAATGGAAAAGTCGCGTTGGAGTATGTGAAGGAACGTTCGTTCGACCTCGTCATCACCGACATTGAAATGCCGGAGATGAAAGGCATTGAGTTGCTCGATCACATCACGCACATCAGTCCGGAAACGCTCGTCATGGTGATCACGGCGTATGGCTCCATCGAGACGGCAATTGCCGCGTTGCGGAAGGGTGCCGTGGATTACATTCTGAAGCCGGTGGAGTTCGATGAGCTGCTTATGAAATCGCGACGCTTGCTCGGTGAGCGGAGGCTGCGGATGGAGAACAAGCTGCTGCGCGGCGAGCTGCATCGGCAATACGACTTCACGAATATCATCGGCAAAAGTCCCGCGATGCAACGGGTGTTTGAAACCATCAAGAAAGTTGCACAGACCGACGGCACGGTGCTCATCAACGGCAAAAGCGGCACCGGCAAGGAGCTTGTCGCGCGGGCCATTCATTACAAT
>CAYJNF010000209.1:0-6776 GCA_964370915.1 uncultured Chitinophagales bacterium | reverse complement strand
GCTACGATTCCCTTCGCAAACAGCGCTCAGGGTAAAAAAGCAGCTACAACTCGTCAAACCACGATTTCATTTTGTCGAGAATGCCGCTCTTGGCGATCATCGGAAGTCGGAATTTGGATTGCGCCGCGTCTGCTGTCGCCGAACCTGATGCTGCGCGTTCCTGGTACTTCAGGCCGTGATACACCAAGCCCACCGCGGTGGAATACACCGGGTTCTCGATCTCACGAACGAGTCCGCCGGCAAAGCCGGATGGTATTCCAATCTTCACCGGCATGCCGAGCACCTCTCGGGCAAGCTCTGCGGTTCCTTTGATGAGCGCGCCGCCTCCCGTCAGGACCACGCCCGCAGAGAGATGCTTGGAATATCCTGATCGCTTGATTTCCAAGGCGGCGATTTCAAAAATTTCTTCCATGCGAGGTTGTATAATTGTCGCAAGAAGCTTTTTGTCAATCTCAAGCGGCGGCCTTCCGCCAACGCTCGGGAGAATGATCGGCTCGTTGTCGACAACCGCGGGAATGTATGCGAAGCCGTGTTCCTTCTTCAGCTTCTCGGCTTGGTCGTTCAGAATGCCAAGGCCTTTGCGAATGTCATCGGTGACTTTCTTTCCTGCGATGCCGATCACCGCCGTGTGCCGGATCGTACGTTCTTCGAACACGGCAAGGTCCGTTGTCCCTCCACCAACATCGAGAAGCGCGATCCCCACCTCCTTCTCATCATCATCAAGCACGGCATAGCTCGATGCGAGCGGCTCCAGAACCATGTCGGAAACTTCAAGACCTGCGCGCTGGACACACTTGTAGATGTTCTGTGCGGCGCTGACAAGGCCGGTGATGATATGAACGTTGGCCTCCATGCGCACACCGGACATACCGAGTGGGTCATAGACGCCATCCTGTCCATCGATGATGAACTCCTGCGGGATGACGTGAATGATCTTTCTGTCGGCCGGAAGTGCGACACGCTTCGTATCCTCGATGAGGCGGTCGATATCGGCTTGCGTCACTTCATGGTCCGGCCCGCTGATGCCAATCACGCCGCGGCTCTGGAAGCTCTGAATATGGTCGCCGGCAATGCCGACCACCACCGACTTGATATCCACACCCGATTGCGCGCGCGCCTCATCCACTGCGGCACTGATCGACCGGATCGTTCGGTCGATGTGTGTCACTACCCCGCGCATCATCCCTTCTGATGGGGCTCGTCCGACGCCGAGAATGTTCACACGACCATGTTCATCGGTGCCTGCAACAACGGCGCAGACTTTCGTGGTGCCGATATCAAGACCAACAATAATGTTGTTGTTCTCCATAATGTCTTCCTTCATGAGTGAGCGTCCTTGTGATTCCAACGAACCACGACTTGATCTTCGAATCGCAAATCAACGTACTGCAGCCTGTCGGCGCCCTCGCGCACGGCAGCGGAATTCCAGAAGCTGTCAAACTTCACGAGCTTGGCCCCGATGCGATCGCGGCCAAGAATAACCGGGATGCCGAATTCGGCTGTGTAGAAGATGAACTCGCGGTTTCCATCGAGCCGGATCTCCGAAATATTTCTGTACACCTCGTCTCCGACTTCACGCGCAACCGACAGAATGCGGAGTGCCTCGCGCACGGTTGCGTTCTTCGTTTGCCTGCCCGCGATGCAATCGTTGGCGGCAATGGAGCCGCTGAGTACGGGAAGATCGAAGATGTATTGTGAACGCGCCGGTGGCAGCACGAACCCTTCAGCATCCAGATAGTAAAGCCGGTCCAGCACGATTGCCGCAACGGGAATACGCTCATCGATCGTAATGCGAACGCGATTGGGGATGTCGCGATGCACCGCCACCGTTTTGACGTATTCGTTTTTCATTACTCGCTGCTCAATGGCGTATAAGTCCAGATCGAAAAGCCTCGCATTGGGACTAACGCGGGCGAGCAGAAGAATGTCTTTCGCCGCCGTGATCCGGTTGCCTTCCACAACCACTTCTGCAACCCGCCGGTCTTCCTTCCAGACGTTGACATACACCGCGAGGCTGAGTACTCCAAGCACCAGCAATGCCATCAGAAGAAAACTCTTCTTGGCGCTTGGTCGCTTTGGCATGTCATCAACAATCGTGTGGATCATCTCAGGCCACCCGTGCAAGTTGTTCCTGATCAAATCCAATCAACTCGAAATCAACTTCGAGATGGACACCGCAGGTGTCGCGGATTATTCGTTGTGCGTGATGGACCAACGCGTAAATGTCTGACGCTGTTGCTCCATTGACATTTGCAACGGAGTTACCAACGATTTCCGCTCCACCCCAGAGTATTCCATTCACCCGTGCGGCCTGGATAAGCGTCGCGACCGATCCGTTCTCAGGCGTCTTGAACATAGTAATGGATTTGTCGGTGAAGTTGCCGGAGCGTGTATCGCAAATCGCGGCTCCACGAAACCCCTTGTCGCTCACCAACATTGCAGGTTGCACCACGACGTGTGGGAAACGGCTCTGCACAAAATACTCCGTCAACTCAACGAGTTCCTGCCTGGACGAAACTTCGAGGAGGTAGTCAGCGGGTCCGCCAACGCCGAGTGTGCAATACGGCGCCAGTGGCTCGCCGATTCTGATCGCGCCGTGGAAAAACTGCCGAATCTCAGTCAGTGACAACATGTGGCGTTACGCCTTTTCTGTTTTGAGTTTTGCTATGAACTCTTCCCCGAACTTCCAGATATCACCTGCGCCCATCGTGATAATGATGTCGCCGGGATGCTTCATGCGCATGAGAAAGTCTGGTACCTGTTTCTTGTCGGGAACGTAGTGAACATTCTTGTGTCCGTACTCTTTGGCGGTGTTCGCAATCAGCTCGCCGGTGATGCCTTGAATCGGCTCTTCACGGGCGGGATAAATATCCGTGAGAACAAGAATATCGGCGTTGAAAAATGCGCGTCCGAAGTCTTCATAGAAGTCGCGCGTGCGCGAATACAGGTGCGGCTGAAACACGGCAATGACGCGCCTGCGCCAACCGGCTTTCACGCCGGCGAGCGTTACGGAAATTTCCGTCGGGTGATGGGCATAATCGTCCACCACCATAATGCCGTTGATGTCGGCCTTCACTTCCCACCGACGGAATACGCCGGTGAACTTTTCAATACCGGCCTTTACATTCTCAAAGGAAACACCAAGCTCGACGCCAACGGCGATTGCAGCAAGGGCATTTTGTACGTTGTGTTTGCCCGGAATCTGCAAAGTGATCTCGCCCAGTTCCTTTCCATCCCGCATGACGATAAAGGAAGTCCTGCTTTCTTTGTGTTTGATGTCGACGGCTTGAAGATCGGCCTGCCCATTAAGCCCGTAGGTGACGATTTTCTTCTTGATCTTCGGCATAATGTTTTGCAGCGCCGGCTCATCAAGACAAAGCACAACGAATCCGTAGAACGGAACCTTTGCGGCGAACTGGATGAAGGCCGACTTGATGTCTTCCAGGTCGCGATAGCAATCGAGATGATCGGTTTCCAGCGTTGTCAGTACGGCGATTGTTGGCGTGATCGAGAGGAACGAGCGATCGAATTCGTCTGCCTCGACCACAATGAAGTCTCCTTTGCCGAGCCGTGCGTTCGAGCCTGCCAGACCGCGCAATCGTCCACCCACGATAACGGTCGGATCGATACCGCCTTCCATCAACACAAGACTCACCATCGATGTTGTCGTTGTCTTGCCGTGGGTTCCCGCGATGCCGATGCCGTACTTCAACCGCATCACCTCGGCGAGCATCTCGGCGCGCCGGATGACCGGAATGTTTCTCTTCTGTGCTTCAGCGATTTCCGGATTGTCGAGCGCCAGCGCGGAAGAATAGACGACGACGTCAACATCCGGATCAAGATTCTTTACGTCATGACCGATGAAGACTTTTGCGCCGAGCGATTCCATCCGTTCAGTATTGTCGCTTGCCGCCTTGTCAGAACCGGTGATCGCAAATCCCTGGTCCATCAGAATCTCGGCGATGCCGCTCATGCCGATGCCGCCGATGCCGACGAAATGAAGTTTTCGTATTGATGAAAACACGTGTTTCCTGTTATGTTATGACAAGTTCAACGCAGGGTCATTGCCAGCTACTGGCTGAGGCTCGTTTATCTATCAGTAAACCTCGGCTGCCGCCACCGGGGACTCTTGCGCTTCGGTACATGTTGAGCAAGACGCTGCATCTCGGTCACGAGTTCGCGTTCCTTTTCATACCGTCCGATACGAATGCGAATTGCCCTGCGGCGCCCCTTGAGCTTCACCACCACAACCTGAAAGCGTCCGCTTGTTTGCACAAGCCGCTCGCGTCCGATATGCACCCAATCAATTTCTTTGATCGTGATTTTACGTTCGTGGAATCTGTTCTTGAATACGATCGCGTCACTTGTTATGACCAGACGGCGATTACGGATGAAGTTCATGATCAGTGCGACAAATGACATCGCGACAAAGAACATAATCACATAGATGATCGGATCGTTCATCACGTAGGTAAACTCCTTCTCCACAAGACTTCCCCGTATGCCGCCATACGCGACAAGTGTCAGCAGATAGATCAATGCCGACAAATAGTAGAAATCAAGTTTGTACTTGAATGTCTTTTCGTGTTGTTCTTCCATCTCACACCCCCGACAGCGCCAATACCGCATCGGCCAGCGTTGCAGCCGCCTGCGGTTTACCTAATGCCGCCGCATTTATCGAAATTGTTTGAAGCCGTTCACTATCTGCGATGATCTTGTTGATCGTGTCCAACAGTTGCTCATGCAGCGTCGCGTCTTCGATCATCACCGCTGCAACGTGCTCCACCATCATACTCGCATTAAGCCGTTGATGATTGGCAGCAGCGAACGGATATGGAACCAGAATCGCCGGAACGCCAAGACTCGTCAACTCGGCGAGCGTAGTTGCACCCGCCCGGCAGACGGCAAGATTACAAGCTGCATACGCGTAGCGCATTTCGTCGATGAACTTGTGCACTCTCACGAACGGTTCCTGCAATTCAGCATTGAGTTCGACCACATGCCTCTTCATTCTCTCGTAATCCTGTTCACCGGTTTGCCAAATCATCTGAATGCCAAGCCTTCGCAGTTCAGGAAGAATGCCGGCGATCGCGTTGTTGATAGAAGTTGCGCCAAGACTTCCACCAAAAACCAAAAGCGTGCGTCTCTCCGGGTTGAGTCTGAAATGCGCAATTCCTTCTGCAATGCTCGTGCGTCCCGATCCGACAAACGTCGGATTGCCGCTGACCCGCACGTTGTCTTGCCGCTTGAGAGATCGCCTCGTCACATCAAACGAGAGATGCACCTCCGTTGCGCGGCCAGCCAGCAGTTTTGTGGTCACGCCCGGAATGCTGTTCTGTTCCTGAATCAGCGTCGGAATGCCAAGCAGGGACGCGACAAACAACGGCGGTCCACAAACATATCCGCCTGTTCCGACAACAACATTGGGTTGTAGCTTCTTCATAAGAAAGAACGATTGCATGACTGCAACAACTGCCTTGAACGGAAACAGAAGATTGTCCGGCGTCAGCTTTCTTCTCAATCCGCTGATCCAGATCGGCGCAAAGTTGTAGCCGCGTTTTGGAACAACGCGCGCTTCGATCTTGTCTTTCGTTCCAACGAATGTAATTTCTGCGCCGGGCACGCGCCGCTTGATCTCATCGGCGATTGCGAGTCCGGGAAACAAATGGCCGCCGGTACCGCCGCCTGCAAACAACACTCTAAGCCCCGTTTTTTGGGGCGAAGAATCTCTCGCTATTTGAATTGTCATACGATTCTTCGCCGACTGATTTCTCACGATCTCCGCGTTCTGAGAGAAGAACCCCTCACCCTCCAAGTTACTGACAGATGCTTCGCTACGCTCAGCATTAGTACACCTGCCCCACCGCCGGTTCAGGACGTGGTGCCAACTTCCGCTTGAAAAAGTCCAGTGTGAACCTCGGATGTAAATCCGTCTGCGACGAAATATTGAGCAGCACGCCAATCGCCACAGACGAGAACAGCATCGATGAGCCGCCGTAACTGACAAACGGCATCGGTAATCCTGTTGTCGGCAACAGGCCGAGCGTGACACTTGCATTGACCAACGCGTAGAGCGTGATCGATGAGGTGATGCCGATCGCCAGGTTCCGGCCGAAATCATCCTGTGCATGCTTCGCGATTTTCATCCCGCGCACCATGAGTGTGAGAAAAAGGGCGAGGATGAACAATGTTCCAATCAGGCCGTACTCTTCGCCGATAATCGAAAAAACAAAATCGCCATATGACTCGGGCAGGAAAAAGTCGCGTTGCTTGCTCTCACCGGGTCCGACGCCGAACACACCTCCATTACCAAAGCCGATGATGCCCTGCCACAACTGGTAATTGACTTTGCTTCCCGTTTCGTCGCCGAAACCGATGTATGCCATGATGCGTTTCATGCGATACGGCGCGCTGAGCATGTACGCGACAAGCAACGGCAACATGGTGGCGAAGGTCAACGCGACGTGGGAGACCTTTGCGCGACCGATAAACAGCATGACAAGGCTGATGGCAAAGATCATCGCACCGTTGCTGAAATTCGGTTGAAGCAAGACCAGAAGAGTTACCAGACCAATCCAAACCATCACCGGGATGAACCCGGTCTTGAAGTCTTTGATGCGATCCCTCTTTTCTGCAAACAACGTGCAGACGTGAAAGAGGAGAGCGTATTTCGCGAATTCCGACGGCTGCAATCCGAGACCACCGAGCCGCAGCCAGCGTGATGCGCCCTTCACTTCTCCGCCAAGAGCCAGCGTTACGATGAGAAGACCAACGGC
>CAYJNF010000208.1:0-6861 GCA_964370915.1 uncultured Chitinophagales bacterium | reverse complement strand
CTGCTGGCGTTCGTAACCAAGCATTTTTGCGTACTGGTTGTTGGTATCGAGGACAATACCATTCTCGGTGACCGAGATACCTTCAAACGTTGCAGCGGACAAGACGCGGAAGCGCTCCTCGCTCTCTTTCAACGCCTGCTCACTCTTCTTTTGCTCCGTAATATCGCGGAAAACTCCACGTGTGGAAATGGGGCGACCGTTTTCAAACCGCGCACTCACGTTTCCTTCAACAATCACCTCGTGCCCACTCTTGCCGATGAACGTTGTCTGGATGCGGTCGAGGCGTTGGCCCTTGATCACGTCACCCAGGGCTGCGAGGCAATGGGGAAGCTCTTCCTTCTTGATAATATTGAAGACGGTCAATTGTTGGATTTCGCTTTCGTCATATCCCAACGTCTCCATCCACTCCCGGTTGACAAACTGGAACTTTCCTTCCGCGTCAACGGTTTGAATCAGATCACTTGAACTCTCAAACAAATCACGGTATCGCTCTTCGCTTTCCCGCAGAAGCGCTTCGGAACGCAGACGCTGTGTGATGTCACTTGCCAGAACCACGCGCGCTTTCCGGCCGCTGCTGAGTGGAAGAGGATGAGAACTCATCTCCACGTCGATGATCGATCCGTCCCGCTTCATGTGCCTCCACTTCGTGGAACGGTAGAAGCTTCCGTGTCGGGTGAGCAACGTTTGCATCATGTCTGCCGGACTTTCCGTGATGACATCGTGAATTGTCATCGAAAGAAACTCATCGCGCGAGTATCCGTAGCTTTGCACGACAGCGTCGTTTACGTCAATGAACTTGAGAGAGTCCAGATCAAACACCCACATCGGTTGCGGATTGGACTCGAACAAATCGCGGTACCCCTTTTCGCTGCGCCGAAGATCGCTGTAAGCGCCCTCAAGATTGTCGACCATGGTGTCGAACGCTTTGGCCAACAGCCCGATTTCATCTTTCGCGTTCACTTTAGTGCGTTGCCGCCAATCGCCCTTCGCAATCTTATCGGCTGTCTCCACCATTCTCACAAGTGGGCGCGTCACCATGGCACTCAACGTAACAACCAGGAGAATTCCGGACACGCCGATCAGGAAGCTGACCCATGCAATGTTCTTGCGGCTGCGCAAAATCTCTTCGTTCACAGATTCAAGGGAGATCCCCACATAGACGCGGCCAATGGTGCGCTCACCGGCGAGGATCGGCGCAACAGTCTGATAGGTAAGCCCATCATGAGAGATTCGATCGCCGCGGTCTGCTACAGTGTAGTTGAGTTTGTTCGCACGCGTCGAGTCGAACGTTGCCAAGACACTCTTCGACTCATCGAGGACCATCACGTAAGCCAGGTCGCTGTTTTGTTTGGCATTCACCACCGCATTGCACACCGTGGGATGATCGTCGAAGACCAGCGCCGGGGAGATGTTATACGCCATCATCGCTGCAATGCTGCCGGCTTTGTCCGCTATGGCCGCAATTGCCTGGCGTTCAAACCGGGCGGGAAAATACCAGAAGATGAACCCCGAGATCAATGCAATCAGTACACTGATCACGACAGCGAGTTTGGTCCTCACAGAAAACAACCAATGCCATTGGGGTATCTTGAGAATGCCAGTGCTCATTTCAGTTCACAATACTTGGCGACGTGTAACAGGATTGATGTGAAATCTGCGCCTCTGCTTTTGCGGCACCACGTGCCACTTTCTTGCTTCTCTTAGCGCTTCTGGATATATTTTTCACACGATCGATCAATCAGGATAAAGATTGCCACGTTTCCCCGACCTTTTTCTCGCGTTCATACCTATCTGTGTTATCGGCGTTTTTATCTCCCCACTTGACGCTCAAGCCAAATCAACCAGAGTCCCAAGCGACACAAGTCACACCGCAACTCTTGTCGGCGATTCAGCGTATGTCACCTCGTCGGACTCGACAAAGCAAAAATTGACAAGTGCTGATTCAACAGCCGCTACCGACACGACCCGCATGAGCACGCCGTCGCTCGTGGGCACACTTGACCGTTCGTTGGACAGCGCGTCGTATCTGACGAAAGCGGATTTGAATTTTCTCGACTACCGCTTCTTGGGCAACGTGCTCGAGACTGTGCCAGGTGTGTTCATCAGAGACCAGCAAAGCGAGGGTCAATACAGCCAGGTGAACGTCCGCGGGGTTGACTGGCGCGGAGTTGCCATTCTGATGAATGGGAGATTGATGAACGATCCCATGTCGGGCATTTACAACCTCTATCAAATCGCCCCGGAGTTCGCCGATCGCATTGAGACAGTCACCGGACCACGCGCTTTTCTGTACGGACTCAATAGCACCGGCGGCGCGGTCAATCTTGTGACCAAGAACTACAACAGCAATCGTCCCTTTTCAAAACTCAATTACACCGAGACGGCAAACAACTTTCAGTATAGCGATGGTACGTTCAGTCAGAACATTTCACGCAAGATCAACGTGACTCTCGGTTTTCAGCATCAGGGAACGGACGGCCGTTTCACGGCAAGCGCCGACGATGCGTGGAATGTCCGCATCAAGTTACGCTACAATCTCTCGAAAGACTTCAACATCATTCTTTCAGAGTATCTCACACGCAGCAAAACACAGCTCAATGGCGGCATCGACCTCACACGTACGGGAATCTCAGCGCTCGCGTTCAGACCCGAGCTCGCCATTGTCATCAACCAGGACGCGTCAGAGTATATCAACCGGCACGACGTTGACCTTTCACTTGTGGGTACCCTGCTTGGTGATAGCACAAACGTCTCCACGCTGACGCTCTACTACTCCAACAATCTCCGTGAGTATCGCGACAAAGAGCCTGGCACAAACGGCATCGCCATCTCAGCAGATCATCGTTCTTCGTGGATGGGCGCGCTCTTCACACAAGACTATCACACCGAATGGCAGCGGCTCAATCTGGGTGCCAACATCGAATTGCGTCAGATCGAATGGAGCCCGAACCTTGGCCGAAGAAGAAACTCGCTCGGAAGCGTTTGGGGAAAGGAAGAACTGCTTCTGAACGACGTTGTTACCGTTGCAGGATTTGCGAGATATGAGAACGTCTTGCGCGAGTCCAACATCAGCGTCGGTGCCGATGCAACCGTACGTGTTCTCGATTGGTTTCAATTGTATGGCGGACTCTCAACTTCGAAGCGGTTTCCAACGTATCAAGAGATGTTCTGGAATGACAGCACCGTGAGCCGCGTCGGAACGATCAGTTCCGAAAAACATCGGACACTCGAAGTGGGAGTCAGGCTGCGTGTTGGCGGGCTAGAGTTGCAAACGTCGTACTTCCATCGGACTGTCGAGGATCCAATCCTCTTGTCGCCGTTCGGCAGTTTCGTGTTTCCGGGAATTCAATACAGTAACGGCGGAAAGCTTATCACCAACGGTGTTGACGTGACGCTGAGAGGAAGAATCTGGAAATTGTATCTTGAGGGAACAGGCACATACGTCGCGCAGCAAAATGAATCCGGAACAACTCTCGCACGTTATCCTAAACTCAGCGCAAACGGCGGAATCTATTTCTGGCAGAAGCTGCTCAATGATAATCTCGAACTGAAGATTGGATTCAAAGGACGATACGTGTCGGGTTCACAAGGCGAGCTGTTTAATCCCGAAGTGATTGCTTATGTACGAAACGACGGAACGCGGCTCGGGTTCGGCTCGTCGGTTGATGGATTTGTGATTGCCGGTATTGGAAGCGCATACGTTCACTTGATGTGGGAAAATCTCTCCAACGCCGGCTACTACATCACACCATACTATCCCGTATTCGATCGGCAGGTAAAGCTGGGAATCTCGTGGCAGTTCTTGGATTAACCCTAAGACTGGTCAATGGTCAATAGTCAACGGTCAATGATCAACGACCAACGGTCAATAGTCAATGATTATCCGAAAGGAACTTCAATGCCGGAAACCATTTCTATACTTCTCCAAGCGATTGACGAAGCTTACGAGAAAAAAACATGGCACGGTCCGAACCTGAAAGGATCGTTGCGAGGCGTTACCGCTGAGGAAGCGGCGTGGCGACCTTCATCCAAGAGACACAACATCTGGGAGATTGCGGTGCATGTCGCCTATTGGAAGTACACACTTCGCCGCAGGCTGCTTGGCGAAAAACGCGGATCGTTTCCACTCAAGGGTAGCAATTGGTTTCGGCGGCCGTCAAGCACCTCCGAAGCAGAATGGAAAAGCGATCTCCGTCTGCTCGAGGATGTCCATCAATCGATGCGCGAAGCCATTGCATCGTTTTCTCCCGACAAATTGTTCGCGGCAACTCCGAACAGCAAATACACGAATGCTGCCGTCATCTTCGGCATCGCAAATCACGACATCTATCATGCAGGGCAGATTCAACTGTTGAAGCGGTTGCATCATCGCTGACGTTTGCGGTTTTGTTCTTTCACAATTCCTTTCCTGAAATTCGGTATGAAGTGTTCCTGGAGAAGCGTATCGTATAAGCGCCGTCACCATGTACCACAAATCTCTCGCGTTGAACAATGAATGAATCAGGAACCATCTCCTTCAGGATTGTACTCGCCTACCTCAGTGTATGTCTCATCTGGGGATCGACGTACCTTGCAATCCGTGTCGGGGTTGAGCATTTGCCACCCGCGCTCTTTGCCGGGCTGCGCTTTTTCTTCGCCGGTGGTGTGATGCTTCTGTATGGAAAAATCAAGGGAAGTCCCATGCCGGCGCGCCAGGAAGTTTTCCATCTGTCGGTGGTCGGAATATTTCTTCTCGTCGGTGGCAACTTGCTGGTTGTCTGGTCCGAAAAATCAATCCCGTCCGGCCTGACAGCACTCATCATCGCCATCGTTCCGTTGTTCATGTCGTCGATTGATTCATTCACGCCAAAAGGACATTCACTTTCTTTGTTGGGCTGGCTGGGAATTCTGATTGGATTTGCCGGCGTGTTCATACTTGTCTCCCCGAGCATCGGACTTGCAGAAGGCCATAGCCTGAATCCACTTGGCATCGCAGGACTCATTGCAGCATCTTTCTTATGGTCGGTCGGGTCGGTATATTCAAAACACCATCACGTTGCGGGAGATGTCTTTGTCAATTCAGGAATCCAGAACCTCGTTCCCGGCGTCCTTCTGATTGTGCTTGGACTGGTGAGCGGCGAGTTGCAGGAAGTCACCATGACGGAGCAGGGGATCTTTGCACTTCTCTATCTTATTGTTTTGGGTTCGATCATAGGCTACACGTCGTACGTGTATCTGCTGCGCCATGTTGCTCCGGCGAAAGCTTCAACCTATGCATACGTGAATCCCGTCGTAGCAATTTTTCTGGGCTGGATTATTCTCGGTGAACCAATTGACGTTCGGACGATAATCGCGGCGCTTGTTATTCTCGGCGGTGTGGCGATCGTTCAGACCTCCAGGATGAAAACAACATGAAAACTCTCTCGAGGCGCGGCCTGTTCTCACTCATGTTCATGCTCGTGCTTTTCTCAAACGCCGGCGCAAAGGAGGTTCCCTACCTCTCCTCTCGTGTCAACGACTATGCGGGCATTCTTTCTCCTGAGTGCATTCACCGACTCGAAGGCATTCTCAAAGCACACGAAGACTCCACGTCCAACCAGGTTGTTGTGCTGACGATTCCGAGCCTTGAAGGCGAAGTGCTGGAAGAGTATTCAATCAAGGTGGTCGAACAATGGAAACTCGGGACAGCAAAAAACGACAATGGTGTTCTGTTGCTGATTGCAAACGATGAGCACAAAGTCCGCATCGAAGTCGGCAACGGACTTGAAGGCGCGTTGACCGACATGATTTCGGGATCCATCATCCGTCACCAGATTGTTCCTTTCTTCAAAGAGGGACAGTACGATGCGGGAGTTGAAGGCGGCATCGATGCGATCCTCAAAGCAATTCGTTTCGAATATCAGGTCGAGGCCGAATCATCGGAAAACTACGATCAGGCCATGACCTGGCCTTTCGCTCTTCTTGTGTCTGGCATTTTTCTTCTCGTCGTTGGCACATTTACCACAATCGCGTTGCTCTCACAAGGTGCAGGCTCCTGGTTTCTTTATGCGTTTCTCACTCCGTTCTGGCTTGCATTCCCCACGGCTGTCTACGGTGCCTATGTCGGGTTAGGAATTTATGGATTCTATGCAGTCGGGTTTCTTGTTGCTAAATATCTCTTCTCTCATTCAGACCGTGGAAAACAATTCTTCAAAAAATATTCGAAGAATTTCAACACCTCGGGGCGTGGTGGTGGAATTTGGGGATCGACGTCGGGAAGCAGCTGGTCATCGAGCAGCAGTGGAAGCAGTAGCAGTTTTTCCGGCGGCGGTGGAAGTTTCTCCGGGGGCGGCTCTTCAGGAAGTTGGTGAGACGTGAACACGATTCTGCAAAAACATACGGCTCTCCGGGAGGCGTTCATCATCGTCATCTCGTCAACTCTCCTTGGCGTTGGCTACACGGTCGTGATGAAGAAAGGGTTCTTTGCTCCGCCACCTCCCTCATCGGTCGCGAGAACAGCTGTTGCTCCTGAATTCATTTCCTATGAAGAAGCAGTAAGTTTGTACGATGCTGGGGCGCTCTTCGTCGATGCCCGGCACGAATACGATTTCAAGTTTGGGCATATCAAAGGTGCCATCAACGTCCCACTTGCAGATTTCGTTCTTCAAAATTCTTCACTCGCTCACACGTCAAAAGATAGAGTCATCGTTACCTATTGCGATGGCGCGGAGTGCAACTCAAGCATTGAACTTGCAAAGAAGCTCTCCGACGCGGGGTTTACAAATGTGAAGATGTTTTTTGGTGGATGGAATGAATGGCGGCAACATGGTGGGGCAACCGAGAGCCAACTCTGAGTCCACGCCTTCAGTGAGCGAAGAGTCTATCAACCAAAATGTGCAATTC
>CAYJNF010000207.1:0-6881 GCA_964370915.1 uncultured Chitinophagales bacterium | reverse complement strand
GAAATGTTGGGGAAGGATTGCCTGTGGCAGTCACAGAGAATGCAGCTGTTTGTCCCTCTCCCACGGTTTGGTTAGACGGCTGTAGCGTAATCGTCGGTGCCGAAGGCGGAGCCGTCGGATCTTCGGGAGTAATGGGGAACGCTGTATTGAAGAAGTAGTCGATCAGACACGTGAGCGCTGGTGATGAAGCGCCCGGTGCGTTGCCTGCAAACGGGCCGACCTTGGAAACAGTCAGCGTGTGTGTGAACGTGCCAGCGGTGGTGAATGTGGTACCGTTGCTGGAGTGAGCGACAGTCCACGAGTTGCCCGTGCGGGTGACGCGCAACCAGAGAGGATTGCCGTTGGTAATCGCGACGTTAACCCGTTGTGTCGGGTTGCCGCCTGTGAAGCTGGCGGCAAACACGCTGATGCCTGCGGGTGTTGCAAGGAAGTCGAAGCGCAAATAGTTGTTGGCATCCTGCTCGACAATCATTCCTTGCATCTGATAGGCAGCACCGAGCTGCGATTGGAATTTGACTTCGGCCTGGAAGTCACCGTCGTTGATGTTCTGCATGATGCGCGGTGCAAAATTGCCGCCCGTCCACACATCATGACCTGTACCGCCGGCCGGGACTGCGATCGAGAGAAGTGCATCTGTTGTTCCGACTCCCGTGAAACTCATCGTTGAAGATGTGCCGGGATTGGTGAATGTCCAGAGCGATCCGTTCAGTACACCGGCACTGAAGTCATCAGAGACAATCGTACCTGCCGGTTGTGTGCTCACCGTAAGCGTCGCCGGATTGCTTGTTGCCGTACCGATGGCGTTCGACACAATACATCTGAATGTCGATCCGTTGTCACCTGCAACCGTTGCCGGAGTGACATAGCTTGCGCTGGTTGCGCCGCCGATATCAACGTTGTTCTTTTGCCACTGATACAAAAGCGTCGAACTGCCCGTTGCAGAGATAGAGAACGAGGCAGTCTGCCCGGCAAGCACCGTGGTGTCCCGCGGCTGTTGGGTAATCGTCGGACCGACACGATTTACATTGAGAATAGCGCTGTTGCTGGTAACTGTTCCCAGCGTGTTGCTGACGATACAACGGAACGCCGCACCACTGTCGGCTGGTGTTGTTGCGGGCGTGATGTAGCTTGCGTTCGTCGCGCCGCCGATATCCACCGTGTTCTTCTGCCATTGATATGTTGGTGTCGGATTGCCGATGGCGGCTACCGTAAAGGTGGCCGTCTGTCCATCGTTTACCGTTTGACTCGTCGGTTGCGACGTGATGTTAGGAGCTGATGGCGGAATCGGATCTTCGGGCACAACCGGTGATGCCGAGTTAAAGAAGTAATCGCATAACATCGTAAAGGCAGGCGGTGTACCACCCGAGTTGCCGCCCCAGACGCCCACATTGGCGACGGTAAACGGCAGGGAGAACGAACCTGCTGACGTATAGGTTGTTCCGTCGAACGAATACGACACGGTCCAGACGTTGCCTGTGCGATTGATCTTCAGGTATGCCGGATTCTGTGGACCAGCGCCGATGCCGGTATTCAGGTGCGATGTCGGTGCACCAAAGCCGCCGATCATCGACGCTGCAAAGACATTGGTGTTGGCACCGTCGAAGTAGATATCGAAACGGATGACGTTGTTGGCATCCTGCTCAACCACAATGCCCTGATGCTGGAACTGAGCACTGAAGACGGACTGGAACTTGGCCACAACATCAAAGTTGGTGTTGTTGGCGTTCTGAGTGATATGCGGAGCGTTGTAGCCGGTCGTAAAGATATCATGCGTTGTTCCGCCTGGCACCGCGATGCGAAGCAAGGCATCGGTGGTGTTGGCACCAATCAGACTGAGTGTATCGTCGGCCAGTGGATCGACGTATGTCCACAATGACGCATTAAGCGTTCCAGTGTGGAAGTCGTCTGACACAATGGTTGATGGTGGTGGCGGAGTCGTGACGCTGAGAATGGCGCTGTTGCTCGTCACCGTGCCGCCGGCATTACTGACGATGCAGCGGAAGGATGCGCCGCTGTCGCCGATGACAGTAGCCGGAGTGATATACGTGGCGCTGGTCGCGCCACCAATGTCAACGTTGTTCTTCTGCCACTGATATCCTGCCGCACCTGTCGCGACAACACTAAAGCTTGCCGTTTGTCCCGCAACCACCGAGGTGTCCCGCGGCTGCGAGGTAATTACCGGCATCGTCGCGTCTTCAGGTGCCACAGGAGAAAGCGTATTAAAGAAGTAGTCAACAAGAACGGTCGTCGCAGGAGCCGGGCTGCCGGCGTTACCCGCAAATGGTCCAATCTTCGTCACAGCAAGGGTGTGTGTGAAAGATCCAGCAGTTGTGAATGTTGTGCCGTTCGTCGAGTAGGACATCGTCCAAACATTGCCGGTACGATTAACTCGCAGCCAAAGCGGATTCGCACTTGCAATACCTGTGTTGATTCGTTGGGTGGGGTTGCCGCCAGTGAAGCTGGCCGAGTACGTAAAGAGACCTGACGGTGTTTGCAAGAAATCGAAGCGGAGATAATTGTTCGCATCCTGCTCGACGATGATGCCCTGCATCTGGTAAGCACTCGTCAATGATGATTGGAACTTCACTTCGGCTGTGAAGTCTACGTTACCGCAGTTCTGCATCAGGCGTGGAGCAAAGTTGCCGCCTGTCCACACGTCATGAGAACTTGCAGGAACCTGGAAGCGAAGCAATGCGTCGCTCGTTCCTGTTCCGGTCAGGTCGATAGTCGATGGAGTTCCCGGATTCACAACAGTCCACAATCCCGTATTGATCGACCCCGCGCTGAAATCATCCGATGTGAAACTGATAGGGGCAATGCTGACACCAAGGATGGCGCTATTGCTCGTCACCGTGCCAAGTGTGTTCGACACGATGCAGCGGAATGTTGAACCGCTATCGCCAAACACCGTGGCGGGTGTTGTGTACGATGAAGTCGTCGCGCCTCCAATGTTAACAGTATTCTTCTGCCATTGATACGCGAGCGGTGACGATCCGGTCGCTCCGACGGTGAATGTGGCCGTCTGACCAACAACAACATTCTGGTTCGTGGGTTGCGATGTTATGCTTGCCGGGCCGGTGACATTCTCTTCCGATGGACCGGTGGATGTCGTCAGGTCACGGAATGCATTATCGATCGTCTGTGCCGATTGTGTTTCTTGTTCACCAAAACCGAACGTCAAATGAGCAGGCGCTTGAGACAGGTAATGGTTGACGGACGAGTTATCGCGTCCAAATCCAAACACCGTCATTGCACCAACATCGAAGAACGGACGATAATGATCAACGAGAGCGTCATCCTCGTGATGCGCTAAGTACAGGAACCGCTGTTGCCCCGTTTGTCCGAAATAAACCCACTCGGCGTTCGGAAGGTCTCCGGTAAACTGGGTGCCGAGATTGCCGTTTGCGCCGGTTGAATTCTTCCAATATCCGTTTACCTGATCGAGCGTGCCGTTGGGGATTCCTTCATACAGCAGCCAGTAGTTGACCCCAGTTTGCTGCAAGATCATCGTTTGGTAGGTTGGATAGAATTCCCAAATCCAACTTGCGTTAGAGCCGTCCGTTGTTACGGTTTTGATGGTGACCTTGATCGGACCTTGACTGAGAATTGTACTCGAACCATTTGTATAGCCGGGATGAGCGTACGGTCCCATGTTGGGAATTCCACGGTACTCACCTGCGGCATGACTGCCTGAAGTTGGGTCAAAGCCAATCCATTCAACGTTGTTCAAATCGCGCATGGCCGCAAAGCCACCACCGACTTTGTGATACCACAATGAGCCGAGTTGGTTGTCGATTTTGTAGCTCGATTGTCCGGCGAAGAAGACGTTGTCTGTCAATGTAACCTGGTTGCTAAATGACGGCAACGAGAAACCTGAGCCTGTATCAAAATAGATATGATAGTAACGTGTGGTATTGGCCCCGGTGGTTCCACTCATCACGAACGCAACCGTGCCGAGTGCATTGGTTGATGCATTGAACGACGGGTCCTGGTCAAACTGGAACACGACGTTTTGATCGATCACATTGCCGCTGCCATCAACTTCAATAACGCGAACCGAAAGCGGGTTGAATGAGCCGCCCGCGCCAAGGGTAGTCAGAATCGAAGTGAAGTTGAGCGTGAAGTTAGCAACCTTGCTCGTCCGTTGAACCCCTCCGCCTGCCACGGCAATCTGCGTGCGGTAATGCCACTGCGAATTCCACCATGGTCCCCCGACTGTTGTCAGGGAATTCACCGAGAGTATTGCCGAGTTGCTCGTTACGGTTCCTTGTGAGTTGCTTACGATGCACCGGAATGATGCACCGTTATCACCGGCGACTGTTGCCGGCGTCGCGTAACTCGAGCTTGTTGCTCCGCCGATATCGACGTTGTTCCTCTGCCACTGATAGGTTGGTGTTGGAGAACCGTCTGCCGTTACAGAGAAATTTGCGGTCGCACCCAACTGCACGGTCTGGTTTGTTGGATGCTGTGTAATTGTCGGCGCAGCTACTGAATTGTACCTGACCATGACGGCCGGTCCCGGTACCATCACTTCAATGCCGTGATGCGCAGAGGCCGAAAAGACGGTGACTTGATTCTGGTTCGGGAGTAACGCGCTTGTAGGGAAATCGAAAACGTCATATGACCAGTAGTTGCATCCGCCATAGGGAGGAAATGTGTAGCTGTTGTTGATCTGCGTATCGTGTGCCCCTCCGTCGCAATCCTGTCCGTTCCACGTGGTGATGAACATCCGCGCGGCAGTCGCGTTAGCAAGATTGTCGGTAATGTTGAAGCTCGTTCCGACCGTTCCGCCATTGCGAATCCAGTACCCGCCGGGAAGATTGGAGACAGTGTACATCTTGACCGAAGATCCATTACGCGTCAATGACAAATTCGAAATCTCGGGTGTCACGTAGTACACGCCATTGTTGTCGCGAATGCGCGCATGAAATTTTATTGATCCTGCAGATTGATCGGGCACCCAATCAGTGTTCCACGTTGCCTGATAGGGGGAAGAGGTTGCTGTGCCAATGTGGTCATGAATATCCATCGTGCTTTCGAAACCCCGGCGATGATAGTTGTGCTGCCAATCCGTGAATCGACCGTCACCATCGATATCGTAACTGGTGTAGTAGCCAACGAAATCGACACTGACAACTCCAGCGCCGCCGGAGGCGCTCGCCGTGATAACCGGATTCTCTCCAAAGGATCCACCATTGGTCGGCGAAGTAATTGTTCCTGTTGCATGTGCCTTCGTTGCAGGATTGTAATAAACGCGGAGAACAGCGCCGTTCCATCCCCATTGTCCCCACCCGAAGTTCTGGCCGCACGCGCCGTCTTGTGGTCCGGCATTCGCTTGGATCAGGTTCGTCCCACTCACCAATTGACTGAGGGGAACGGCCACCGTGGTATTTGCCTGCTGCATATAACACTGACCGTGCGTCGGATCCGGAACAGCAGTGATTTCTGGAATAGTGATATAGGAGGTATCTGCGCCCGCGTTCTTGAAGTGAACCTGTTTGGGTGTCGTGCCGATATGTCCGCCCCACAAATCGACAATAAGCTCTGCACGGACCGCGTCGGCGAGATCGACTCCGTTAATCGACATAGTTGGATTGGGAAGAAAATCCGCAGGATTATTTCCCGGTGGATTGGAATTAAATGTCGAGTTCGGGTCCGTCACTCTCCAACTATTGCCCGAGGAATTGACCAGACTGAACTCCTTGTACACATCACCTGATTGCGGTGAGAGAAGGAATTGTGCTGATGCAATTCCCTGCGCAAATAACATCGCCATGATGACGACGATCGATGCAGATGCAGCGGAGAGCCAAATGCAACGCTTCATGTATTGCTCCTGTTGTTAGATTGATGATGTTATAAATTGATGATTTCTCATTCAGATGTAGACATCAGTCAGCACTATTCGGCCCCACGGACAACCAGGCACAGTGTTGCACACTCTACCTTTGGGCACATCAAATCTTGGAATTCCCCTGTTGCAGAAACTAGAAAAGCGTTGCGTTTGTAAAACTTGTTACAGCGAAGACTGCGGTGAATCTAAAGCGGAAAACAGAATCCTGTCCAACACATAGTCCTACCTTGCCGATGAATGAATGCATCATTGATCAACTACGTGGTATAGCCTAGAGCAAGTGGTTTTGGTAGCTGCCCGGGGGCGGGACATTGGTTACACAATTGACATTCTTCACGATTTTCTTCATTCGTGGCCATGTTTCCCGGGTCTTGTTATTAGAAAGGACGACAGAATTCTCACCAAAGCTAATCTGTAGGAACCAGAAAGTCAAGCAAAAATCTAGGCGATTCCACGTATAAGGCTGGGTGCTGAAACTATGCGTGACTCGTATCATCGATTTATTGTCAGCCCTAAGGGATTCCAGTTGCCATCATTTGGGCTGAACGAGAAAATGGTCTATGTCAATACTCAGTAGAATTTCAGAAGTCATCGGGGAAGCGACTGTCTGATCGGTTACATCAATTGAATCTCTATCAAGACCTGCCTATATTGGACAGCCATCATGTCCAAATCTCACACCAAATACGTTTGCCAGAGCTGCGCTTACGAATCCCCCAGATGGATAGGCAAATGCCCCAATTGCGGGGGATGGAACTCTTTCACTGAAGAATTGTCGGTTCGTCCCCAAAGAAGTGCGGCCAAATCCTCAGGCGGAACTGATCCTGTGGGTGTTATTCCATTGCCGGATGTGACCGGCGGGGGCGAACAACGTATTTCCACCCAGGTTCCGGAGTTTGACCGCGTACTCGGCGGTGGTATCGTCGCAGGTTCGCTTGTGCTGATTGGTGGTGATCCGGGGATCGGTAAATCAACGCTGATGATGCAGATGGCGGCGGCGATGGATCCGCGGATTATTCTCTACATC
>CAYJNF010000206.1:0-6932 GCA_964370915.1 uncultured Chitinophagales bacterium | reverse complement strand
GATTTGCACTCGGCAAACAGGCAAAAGAAATTACGCTGTTCGATATTGTTGAAGCGGTCGATGGTTCGGCATTCACCAAGAACTGTGTTCTCGGCTTTCCCGAGTGTTCAGGGAAAAGCCCGTGTGCAGTTCACCATACGTGGGGCAAAATGCGCGACGAGATTTATCAAATGCTGGTGAGCAAGAGCATCGCGGATATGGCAAAGGACATGAGGAAACCGGAGTATCGGGCAGCCGGGTAGGATTTTTTTTGAATCTATTTAAGAGTAAACTGTCCGATACTTGGCATCCATGTTGCGCTGGCAACTGTGATGGAAGAGCGATCTGCCGAATATCTTCAAGAAACCGGAAACTCTCCTTGGAGGCTTCGCAGAATTGGGAGAACGGGGGTGCAATATGAGAATCGAGAATCCAGGTAGTGAGATGATGGAATCCACCATAGCACAGAACGTGGACATCGTTGCAATGGCTTCGCACACAACCGGCACGAAGCCACGAATCAAAAAGCTATCGCCCGAGTTGCGAAAACGGAAGATTAACTTTGCGAGCGAGCCTCGCTGGCACAAAAGAATTTTGTGGCGATTGAAAGAGGATTCACAATTCCAACGTTCCGCTGTCCAGTTTGCGTTTGTTCTACTCTGTATTTGGATTGGCGTCGAGTTCCACTACTTCATGCAATGGGGAATGTCGGGTGGCGGACAAGAGTTCGTTGAGCGTCCGCCCGGTGTTGAAGGATTTCTGCCGATCAGCGCACTCATTAGCCTGAAGCACTGGTTGCAGACCGGCATCATCAATGATGTTCATCCGTCGGGGCTGTTCATTTTGCTTGCCATCGTCGGCGTCAGCGTTGCGCTCAAGAAAGCATTCTGTAGCTGGCTCTGCCCTGTGGGAACGCTGAGCGAATCATTGTGGATGCTCGGCAAGAAGATATTCAAGAGGGATTTCACTACGCCGCGCTGGCTCGACTATCCACTTCGTTCATTGAAGTATCTGCTGTTGTTCTTCTTCGCAAACTCGATCTGGCAAATGGACGTGCCCAGTCTCGAGAGCTTCATCTACAGTCCGTACAACAAAGTTGCCGACATCAAGATGTATTTGTTCTTCGCAAACATGACATCGTTTGCGCTGTGGACAATCATTGCCCTGATGGTGCTATCGGTGTTCGTCAAAAACTTCTGGTGCCGGTTCCTGTGTCCCTATGGCGCGCTGCTCGGCATCGTCGGCTGGTTGAGTCCGTTGAAGATAACACGAAACAAATCCACCTGCATCGATTGCGAGCTTTGCACCAAAGCATGTCCGTCCAACATCAAGGTGCACAAGGCCGGACGGGTGTGGAGCGACGAGTGCATGAGCTGCATGTTGTGCGTGCAGGCGTGTCCGGTAAAGAACACGCTGGACGTTCGCGTGAGTGCAAAAAGCAAGAACGCGGTTCCCACCTGGGTGTATGGAACGCTTGTCGCCGGGCTGTTCATCGCAATCACGGGACTCGCGGTTCTTTCCGGTAACTGGCAGAACGGCATCGGCAAGGAAGAGTATCAGCGAAGATTTCAGCAGCTCGACAATCCGGTGTATCAACACTTCAGGGGCGAAGTGCCGAACTACGGTCCCAACGATTGATCAACAACTCACAATATCTTGTTATGGAAGCATCAACAGTATTTTCACTCATCGACTCGATCGACTATTCATCCGATGCAGTCGTCAGCAAACAGATCATCAAGAAGAAGAACGCGACGATTACCCTGTTCTCCTTCGACAAGGGACAGTCACTCAGCGAACACACCGCCCCATTCGACGCACTCGCGCAAGTGACGGACGGCGAAGCGGAGTTCATCATCAACGGCAAATCATTCATCGTTCAGAAGTACGAATCCATCATTCTCCCGGCAAACATCCCGCACGCAGTCAACGCGACCGCCCGATTCAAAATGTTGTTGACGATGTTACGAGAGTGACATCTGGACGGATTTCCCGCAACGGCGCTTTGCTGAATCATCCATTAAAAAGAAATAATCGGGCGCGGCAAGCAAGACAACCCGAAAGTGCATTGTTTTCAAATGTCACTGGCCACCCGTTTTGAGTAGATAGATGAGGGGCGATTCCGAAAACGAAATAGCCAGAAAGGCGCGACGACACAAGGGATGTTGAGTTTTTTGGGCAGCTTCCGTAAATTCTGTCAGGTCGTTTTATTGCCGCGCTAAGGTGATTATCGCGTGCAGCAATCATCCAGTCAACCGCTCAAATTGCTGAGGTGAGTATGGCAGGCAAACTGTATGTCTCCAACAAGGACGAGTCGGCTCGTCTCTTCAAAAGTGATTTTCTCGAGATGTTCTCGCATGTGCACCCGATTGTGCCTCTCATCGTGTACATTCCGGTGATGGTGTACAACTTGTATCAGGCAAGCCTCTTCGTCGAGTTGAGCACGACGCAGATCGTTGGACTTTTTACGGTCGGATTGTGTTTCTGGACTCTCACGGAATATCTGCTTCATCGGTTCGTCTTCCACTACGAACCGACATCACAGTGGGGAAAACACCTGCACTTCATGATGCACGGCGTGCACCATGATTACCCGAACGACTCGCTGCGATTGGTGATGCCGCCGGTCGTCAGCATTCCGCTTGCAATGCTCTTCTACTATCTGTTTGTCGCGGTGCTTGGCGCGACCTACACGTATCCCTTCTTTGCCGGATTCATTCTTGGGTACATGATTTACGATTCCTGGCACTACGCTTCGCATCATTTCGCACTCAAGGGTTCAGGATGGATCTGGCTGAAGCAGTACCACATGCTGCATCACTACCAGGATCCCCAGACGCGTTTTGGTGTCAGTTCGCCGTTGTGGGATTATGTATTTGGAACGACGGCGGAAAAAGCGGATAAGAAGGTTGCTGCCTGAAACGAAATGCGTTGATAGATTCACACATATACCGGTCGGCATCGCGCTGCCGGGAAATTATCCTCAAGGAGATACCATGAACACCAAACTCGCATCGCTGATCGCTCTTATGCTCATTGTTGCAATCGCGGGCGCCGCCCCGAAGAACTACGGCAAGAAGTTGACATTGAAGGAAAAAACCAAAGTCTCCGATATTATCGCCACACCGGAGAAATTCAATGGCAAGAGGGTTCTTGTCGAAGGCGCGGTGGTTGACGTGTGTAAAGAACGCGGCTGCTGGATCAAACTGGCAAGCGACAAATAATTCGAAAGCTTTCGATTCAAGGTTGTTGATGGCGTTATTTTGTTTCGTATGTATGCGAAAGGAAAGAATGCGACTGCGGAAGGTGTCGTATCCGTGAAAACATATTCAAAGGAAGAGTTGATCAAGCAGGGTGAAATGCACGCAAAAGAAGAAGGCACCACGTTCGATCCCGCTACCGTGACCGGACCCAAGACCGTCATTCAGATTAAGGGTGAGGGCGCCGTCATAAAGTAGAACTGCCGAATTCTCATTTGAGTTTTGAAGCCGCAGAGCATTCATCGGACGTGAGGCAATGCGGCTTTTCTGTTTCCCATCAATCGTTCGGCCACCGGGTCTCTGATTCTCTTCGAACTTCTCCCCGTTTCTCCCGTACATACACACAGAATTTCTCCTCTCCGTTGTCAACCGACTGCGGTTGTGAGTCATCTAACAAATAGACACCGTCGGAATACCATATGGCACCTGCCGAAGAACCCCTTGGGGACACTCCCGTTTCGGGTGACCCGCTGACGGCTGAGGCCCGGTGGGAAGAGCGGCATATTATTCAACAAGCAAGAGACGGAAACCGAGATGCGTTTCGGATTCTGATGAACCGTCATTTGCAACAAGCATATAACATCGCGTATCGGTTTGTTGGCGACCATGACACGGCGGAAGACATAACCCAGGAGGCGTTTGTGAAGGCACATGCAGCGCTTCCGTCGTTCAGAGGCGAAGCGGAGTTCAGCACATGGTTGCATCGCATTGTGGTGAACCTTGCCTTGACAAAGAAGCGGCTCGAAAAACACAGGCAGCAGCGGCACGTTGCGCTTGAAGACGCGCTCGACGGAGCTGACTGTGAGCATCACGAAGCGATGCATGTCCAGGAACGACAGGCGCATGTCGAGCGGGCATTGCACGAGTTGCCGACGCTCCAGCGTGCGGTGGTGATTCTGCGTCACCTCAACGGACTGTCGACAAAGCAGGTGAGCGGTATATTGCATTGTTCGGAAGGAACGGTGAAGACTCATTTGTTTCGCGGTCTGCGGAAAATGAGAAGCAAGCTTGAGTACTTGCAGGAGAATCTGGCGTGAGACATTCTAGCATACAAACATTACTGTACGATTACTTGCACAACGAGCTTGCCGAGAACGAGCGCCTCAGCGTTGAACACCACCTCGCCTCATGTACACGGTGTGCGAATGATCTCGCAGCATTGAAACGAACGCTAACCCTTCTTCCCGCTCCTTCGTCATCGCCAAGCACTGCGCGGCACGAAGCATATTGGAAATCGTTGTCGTTAGCCATCGAAGCCTCACTCAAGGAGAAGGACAAGGTTGAACCTCGCCCCTTTGCCGATGTCTTTGAACGCTTGATCTCGTTCTTCACACTCCGTCCGGGCTACGCTTTTGCGCTCGGAACAGGGTTGAGCATTGCCATTATCGCCGTCGTTCTGTTCAGGCTGCAGCCGGAGACCCCGCCGGCACAGACAGCACAGGAACGTTCCTTCACCGATTCGTCGATTGTGTTTGCACAACATGAAACAGACCAGCGCGTGAGCCGCTACTTCCGCAAATCCAAAACGCTGCTTGTCGGACTTGCGAACTTGTCGGAGGAGGACGGCAATCCCGATTTGCGCGCAGAGCAAAAGCTTTCACGCAAGCTTGTTCGCGAGGCGCGCTACCTCAAACATCAGCCTCTCGACGGACGATCTGCAAAGCTTGTTGCCGATCTCGAAAAGATTTTGATCGAGCTTGCCAATCTTGAAGAAGGAAACGACTTGCCAAACGTCGAATTGATTCGCAGCGGTATCAAGCAGGAGAATCTGCTCTTCAAAATCAGAATGGCTGAAGAAGCGTTCGACACGACGAACAATAATTCCATACAGAAGATCTTTTAGAGGAGAACGACATGAAACACCTACTTTGGCTGTTGTCAGGGATATTGATACTCGGAACATCGACGTCATTTGGTCAGTCCCCACCAAGCGTCGCGCCCCAGATTGCATTCGTCGATGCGTTCCTTCCCGTGGACGGCGACGATGAAAAGGATCCCGGATACTCTACGTACAAGGCGGGTTATGATTTGATTCTGGAAGATCGATGGAACGAGGCGATGGAAAAATTCGGCGAGGTGAAAGCGAAGTTTCCCAAGAGCAGCTACGTTGATGATGCAGCGTACTGGTCGGCCTACGCGCAGAAGCGGCTCGACCGAGACAAAGGCATCGCGGCGTACGAGCTCTTCATCAAGCAATATCCTGAAAGCACATACCTTGACGATGCGGTCGCCGACATGAATGACAACATGAACTTCGTTGTTACGCCGGGCGCCAGCAATGTCAGAATCAAAACCGCCCCCGGTGCCTACGCCTTCAGCTATGGCTCGTCAGTTCGATCAAGTGAACGGTCGATGCGACAGGCAGAACGTGCAATGCGAGATGCGGACCGTGAGCTTCGTCGCTCAGGCGTATCCACACCGCGCCCTCTCGCATGGACATTTGGTGAGAAGACCAAGAAGAAGCTCGATCCGCAGACTCGCTTGAAGCTTGATGCATTGTACGCTCTCGGCGAATCGGAAAATGACAAGGAAGCATTCACAACACTGAAGGATGTCGCCCTAGACAAATCACAACCGGAAGTGATGCGCATTGCGGCAATCGAATCATTGGAAGACTTTCGCAAATTCGATGTCCTGCCAATTCTTCTGGATGTTGCGAAAGGCGATGCTGGGGATGAACTTCAGATCATTGCCATTCACTCGATTGCCGACTTGGGAACGGAAAAGAACAAATCGATTGACGCGCTGATTTCTCTCTTCAACACGTCGAAGAAGGAAAAGCACCAGCAGTCAACGCTGTATGCAATTGCCGACATCGGCAATGACAAAGCAGTCGATTTCCTCGTTAAGGTGGCGACGACAAATGACAACTATGAGCTTCGCAGCGACGCAGTCTACTACCTGGGCAATATCGGCAATGCAAAATCACGCGCTGCACTCCAGCAGATTTTGAAGAGCAAGTAAGCAACGGAGGAATTATGAAGATGAACTGCATTCTCATTATTGCGGTCGTCCTTCCGCTTTCATTAAGTACTTCGGCCTGCAAACGTAAAAGCGACGCTGGAGACAAGACCCGCAATGCATTTGTCATGCTTGTCGGGAACAAGGATCGCGGCTGGCTTGGCGTTTCCGTCGAAGATGTAACGGCCAAGCTTGTTCGAAAGAAAGGCCTCAAGGTCAACGATGGTGCATACGTTTCCGATGTGCAGGAAGAGAGTCCGGCAGAGGCGGCGGGAATCAAAGAGGGGGACGTCATCGTGACATTTGATGGAAAGACAATCCGCGATAGTGACGACCTCATCGGCGAAGTGCGAAGAGTGAAACCCGGCACCGAGGTGAACATCGGTGTGGCGCGTGGCGTTGAAACGCAAACGCTCAAGGCGAGTGTCGGAAGTAGTCCGCGGATGCGAACGTTCTCATTCCGCGCTCCACACATACCACGAATGCGCATTGCGCCTCGGCTCTCATTCTCTCATGAGTCTATCATCTACGGTCTTACACTGGAAGGACTGGACAGGCAGCTTGCCGAGTACTTTGGTGCACCGGATGGCAAAGGCGTCCTCGTCAAGAACGTCAAGCGGAACAGTAAAGCAGAGCAGGCCGGATTCAAAGCGGGCGACGTGATTGTCAAGATTGGAGACGAACGCGTATTCGATGCGGACGATGTGTGGCATGAACTGGATGACGTGCGAG
>CAYJNF010000205.1:1208-6951 GCA_964370915.1 uncultured Chitinophagales bacterium | reverse complement strand
TCCGACGGCATCTTTAACACGCGAGTTTTCCCCCTGCTGATGCCTCAGCTATCGATTGGCTCTCTTTTGGGGACTGAGGTATCAGTTCGCTATATGTCGACGCCGACGCTGGGCGGTGGAAAATTTCCTTCAACAAATTTGTTCGGATTGGGGATCAGGCATAGCATGAGTCAGCATTGGGACTTGCCTATTGATATTGCTGTCGGGGCATACTATTCAAGTTTTTCTGCCTCCGATTTGATCGAATCGGAAGGCGGCGCAGTGAACCTTCAGGTAAGCAAACAGTTTTCATACGTAAGCTTGTACAGCGGCATTGCACTGGAATCGAGTACGACAAAGATTCAGTATGAGACGAGAACTTCCAACACCTCAACCACAGTGAGCACTTCCATGGTGGGGGCAAACCGGTTTCGTCTGACGACCGGAGTGGAGATTGACGTTCAGGCGTTTCAACTTTTCGCCGATGCAAACTTTGGACGAGTAAGGCATTTTTCCGGGGGAATCGCATTCGGATTTTGATTGCACATTGATTTTGAAAGTAAGTTCTTGACCAGAAATGCGCTGTTTGCAATTGCCATAATCATCTTCTTCAGTTCAGTGGGGGCGTCCTGTGTAAACGACGACTTTCTCGTCGTTCTCAATCTCAGCCCAATTGTCGGCAAGTATCGCGTTCCCGCCGGGGATGATACGACCTTTGCAGGGATGATTGTCGTCCGACTTGACAGTCTTGTCGCACCGCAGTACACATCCAGCCTTAAGCGGGGGAGAGTGTATGACATGAAGATCAGAGTAGAGGGAGAGTACGCCGGCACAGTCGCTTGTTTGACTCAGGTGAGGGTTGGAACAGGATCGACGAATAATCTTGTCAGGTTCCCTGCGAGCGGGTCGACAAGTTGGTCGAATTTCCGCAATTCACAGTCGCTGCTGGGAGTTTCGCCCTATCTGGCTCCCGATCCCGCTGGCATTAATCAGCTGCTTCATGCACTGACATCGGTGCCGTTGCCCACTATCACACTCATCGCCACGGGGCATTTGAATGTTGCTCCTGTGCCTGACAATTTGTATGTTGTCGTTGAAGTTTATCTCCAGGCGGATGCGGAGTTGAACTGATGATGGGGGAAACACTTTGTTGGGAATTGGATTGAAGATCTTCTTTACCCCTCCTGTTTTGTTACGACAGTTCAACAAATCACTTCCGGTTTGCTAATCGCCGGGGGTGTGACGCTTTCCGGGTTTAGCTAACAAAGATGCACAACGAACAATAATTCTTTCCAACCACCAAACATAGGAGGTCTCATGCAATTGATACAAAGGTTTCGCTTCCTGATTTCGGGGAGTCTCCTCGCGTCCTTCGTACTGCTGCTGGGCAGTGTCGTGCGTGCGGAATCAGACTTCGAGAAAGTGCTGCGTCAGCAGAACCAGGCAAACGTCGAAGGCTACATGCAGCCAATCGCAGATCTCTTCGGCGCAAACATGCATTCCGGATTCAACCACTCCGCCTACATTCCCCAATCGGGTTTCCACTTCCGGCTCGACATTATGGGCATGGCCGGATTGATCCAGGACGATCAGAAAACCTATGAGGCACAGGCTCCCGCGGGATTCACGCCTTCAAAATTCAAGACCGCAACGGTTTTTGGCGGCAAGGGGGGGTCAGTTCCCAATCCTATCGCGCCGGGGGATACCAACCTTGCGTACAAAGGATCCGATGGCATTTTCAGTACTACAATCTTTCCGCTCGCATCGCCGCAGGTAACAATTGGGCACGTGTATGGAACCGAAGCAGTCATCCGCTACGTGCCAATTCCGGAAATCGGAAGTCTTCCAGCGATTACGTTGTTGGGACTTGGCGTGCGTCATAGCGTAAGCCAGTACTTCGAAGAATTTCCCGTCGACGTGGCCGTTGGCGCGATGTACAATAGCTTCACTGTCGGCGATCTCGTGACGGTCAAAGGCTACTGCGCTGCGCTGCAAGCCAGCAAACAACTTTCAGTTCTTATCCTGTACGGCAGTTTGCAAATGGAGAAAAGCACACTGACTCTCTCCTACAAGACCACCGATCCGAATGCGACGAATCAAACAATCAACGTTGACCTTGAAGGGTCCAATGTTTTTCGTGCAACAATCGGCGGCGGATTAAGCCTTGGATTTCTGAAGCTGTACGCGGACGCGAATTTTGGAGCCATTACCACAATCTCCGGCGGAATCGGCTTTGGTTTCTAATGAAGAATTTGAATTAACCTTCTAACAATCACAGGTGAGAATATGAAAGTGAAATTGATCTTGTTGCTGCTAATCGTTGCGATGACGACGATGGGCTTCGAGTGCGTGAACGAAGATGCAGTGTTCTCAATCAATGTGCAGGGAATTTCAGGAACGTACCCTGTTGCCCAAGGGTCACAAACTTTAGCCCCGACCTCATGGAGTTTCACACCATCTCAATACCTGGGCGGTGACTACGGAGACATTTCAAACGTTCGCATTTACGACATACGCGTAACTACCGCAGGTGCATTCAGTGGAAATGTAAGCGGGACGATAACACTGAATAACATTACTGTGCTGACCATCGTGAACAAACCGTGGGCGAGTTTTTCGGCCCCAGGTCAATCATTGATAACTTCTACGCTCTTTAGTACTCCGAATGCTGCAGCTATTCAAGCAGTCATCCAGGCAATTAAGTCAAGCCAGCCTGTTGTCCTGGGGATGTCTGGTTCGTTATCTTCGGCAGCGCCCGCTGGGCTTTCAGTAACTGTTGAAGTCCTGGGTCAGGTTGACGCGAGCCTGTAACTCGTGTTTCATCTGCATTTGGCGAAGCCTCTGGAGGCATACTTCAGGGGCTTCTGTCGTCAATTCTCGAAGTGCACTTGAAACGCTCGCGGCGATTTACGATTCTCTTCCTTGAATCGCTGGTCGTTCTTTCGTAGATTGCGACCAGATGATTCCATTGCGCCATAATCTGTTGGGTTTATCTCTCCACGAGCTTTCCGATTTTGCTGAACGTCTTGGCGAAAAACGCTATCGCGGAAAGCAGCTCTTTGAGTGGCTGTACGCGAAGGAGGCAACCTCGTTTTCGGAGATGACGACGCTCTCGGTGTCAAGCCGCGAGCGGCTGGAATCGTCCGCATGCATTGAGCATGTTGCCATCGCCTCGCAGCAACATTCGCGTGTAGATGCCACCACAAAGCTCTTGATAGCCCTTCACGATAGATTGAACGTCGAAAGCGTCCTGATACCACCGCGACTGGCGTTTCGTGACCGCGGCGCAGCCAACGAAGAGGAACAGCGGAGACTTACGCTCTGCATTTCGAGCCAGGCCGGGTGTCCGCTCGATTGCAAGTTCTGTGCAACGGCAACAATGGGTTTCCTGCGAAACCTGACGGCCGGCGAAATTGTGAGTCAGGTATTGCAGGCGCGGAAGGTAGCGCACCGACCCATTACGAATGTCGTATTCATGGGGATGGGCGAACCCATGATGAACTATGAAAACGTGATGACCGCGGTGGACATCCTGATCACCGGGTTGAATATTGCCGCACGGCGGATCACCATTTCCACAGCTGGGTGGGCCGACAACATCCGAAGAATGGCCGACGATGGCTGCAAGGCGAAACTTGCCGTGTCGCTTCACAGTGCGGTCGATGAGACCCGCACGAAGCTGATGCCGATCAACAAAAAGTTTAATCTCGATCAGCTCACGGCCGCTCTTGAATACTATCACCGGAAAACGAAACAGCGCGTCACATACGAATATATTTTTTTCGACGGCATTAATGACTCCGATGCCGAGGTCGCACGTCTCATCAAGCTTGCGCGCCGTGTGCCATGCAAGATCAATATTATCCCGTTTCATTCCATCGCCTTTACCGGTGTTCACGGGATGGGGGCAACACTCAAGCCGTCGCCGAACATGAACATGATTGCGGACCGGCTGCGGGAGAACAATCTTTCGGTGTTTGTCCGCAGTAATGCGGGCGAGGATATCGACGCGGCATGCGGACAACTTGTTGTGAAAACCGAGAAAGAACAGATAAGGCGAGCACGTCTTGCTGCACGCCATGGTCATGTCACGACAACCGCTGACTGACTGGCGCAAACCACGGGTAGGATCCCATTTCCGATACCACTTTGACCATAGACGAGAGAACACCATGCGACTGATCTTGTTCGGGCCGCCCGGAGTCGGCAAAGGCACGCAGGCAAAATTGCTGGCTGAGGAATTCGGCGTGCCGCATATTTCCACCGGGGATTTGCTGCGCGCTGCCGTCACGCAGGGAAGCGAGCTTGGAAAAAAGGCAAAGGCCATCATGGACGCCGGCCAGTTGGTTCCCGATGACGTCATGATTGGTATTGTGCGTGAGGTTATCTCGTCGCCCCAAATGGCCGCGGGATTTATTCTGGATGGGTTTCCACGAACGGTTGCACAGGCACAGGCACTGGCGACATTGTTCGACGAGTTGCACATCAAGAACTACAAGGTGATTGATTTTTGTGTGAATGACGCGGAAATCATCCGCCGGCTGAGCGCCAGGGTGATGTGTGTAAAAGACGGAAAGATCTTCAACAAATTGACCGATGGCGTAACCCTCGATACACCCTGTCCGGAGTGCGGCGGACAATTGATACAGCGCAATGACGACGACGAAGAAACGGTCCGCAAACGTCTTGCAATCTATCATTCAACGACTGCCCCCGTTATAGATTTTTACCTTAAAAGAGGCGTTGCTGTGCAGCTCGATGGGATGGCCTCGATTGAAACGGTGAACCAGGAGATCAAGCAAATCATGGGGGCGTAATGGCGGTGGCGCAGGGACGGATGGGGCCGTTGGTTGTTGCACACAGGGGAAGTTCAGGCAATTCGCCGGAGAATACTCTTGCGGCATTCCGTCAGGCAATCAGCGATGGCGCTGACATGATCGAGCTTGATGTGCGGATGACGAAGGACTTCGAACTTGTGGTTTTGCATGACCGGTCGGCTTACCGTACGACGGGCAGAAGAAGAAAAATCTGGGACCTGACTCTTGCCGATCTTAGAAGTCTTGATGCAGGCTCCCGGTTCAGCAAGAAATTCGCAGACGAACGTATTCCCTCACTCCGGCAGGTCATCGATATTCTCCCGCCAACAATGTCGCTCAATGTCGAAGTCAAGACCGACGGCGACCGTCGCAAACGCATTGCGCTCGAAGAGTCGTTGTATCTTGTGCTTCGCGAAAAGGACTTCCTTGCTCGGACGATTGTTTCTTCCTTCGATCACAAATTTCTCCATCGTCTTCATAACGTGCATCCTGAAATTCGGACGGCCGTGTTGCACATTCCTGTCCGCAACATGACCAGGAAGCCTTCGGCAATTGTGCAGAAACTCGGTGCTACAGGATTCACCTGCAGCATTACGCAACTGCGAAAGCGGATGGCGGATGACATTCACGCCAACAATATCACGCTCGCATGTTACGGTGTGAACACGCACAGACAGTTTGAAAAAGCGATGAAGCTTGGAGTGGATGTGGTGATCACCGACTGGCCGAAAGAGATGCAACATCTTGCAGGAAAGAAATCACATCATTAACTGTTCTCGTATCAACGACTCACCTTCACAACGAGAAGACATCCTTAATTTCTCCAAGCCCTTCCGACAGAGGCCCAGACAGTTGCATTCAAATCCCCTTTGTGTGAAACCCCTGAGTGTATACGATAGGGACTTAGGGGTGTGCTAAGATCCAAAGTGCTCACACCCCGTCCCGAT
>CAYJNF010000205.1:0-1108 GCA_964370915.1 uncultured Chitinophagales bacterium | reverse complement strand
CGGCGCAACCGAGTTGCTAATCTGTTTACGTTATCTTACTTCATCAAGACCATCTTGTTTGTCAACGCCTGTGTGCCTGCCACCAGTCTGTAGAGATACATTCCGCTTGCAAGATTCCCGGCATCGAACCGGATGTTGTAGTGTCCCGCAGGAACAAATCCCTGTACCAGCGTTGCAACTTCCTGCCCGATCAGGTTGTAGACCTTGAGTGTCGTCCATTCCTCGTTCGGAAGCGAGAAACGGATCAGGGTCGAAGGGTTGAATGGGTTCGGATAGTTTTGTGACATGGTGAATTCTTCCGGGACAGAAGCGTTGTTACCGGTCTTTACATCCGTCACGAGAATGATAGCCCCGGTGAAGTAGTTTCCAATGAAGCTCTTGGTGGAAACCTCCACCCACTGATTGGATGAATCATACCCGAACGAATAACGCGCACCCCAGTAGTCCTGCGTCGGATCGGTGATGAGCGACCAGAACGGTGTTGCGCTCAGGTCGCCGAGATTGATCTGACATTGGAAGTGAAGATTGCCCCCTGGATTTTGCGTGCGGAATTCCCGACCACCGCTGTTCTCCACGCTGGCAAGAAAGACAGCAGAGTTTGCTGCCAGGCCGGGATTGCTCAACGCTCTGGCATTCCTTAACCACCAGCAGGCTGAGGAATCGAGGTTGTCCCAGCGCAGTTCCATGTTTCCCACTCTGATATCGAATCCCTGTACCATTGAATTTCTTAGATAGAGAAAATTCCAATCGCCTGCCCGGCCAAGCGTGTCAACCCCGTGTCCGCTGAGACTGCGGAGAGACTTGTCCAGCGGAAGAGTTGCACTGATGCTGTCGGCGAGGTGGATTGCTGCGGCCAACGGCACGGGGGGAAAGGATGTAAACGTGAGGTTCACACTAATCAAATTTGCATTGTTGACGACGACCGGATCGCCAAATGCAACCACATCACCTTCCTCAGGGCTGATTCTGCCGTCACTGTTGGCATCCTTGGCCGCGACGGGATAGTATGTGCCGTTTGGAACATGAGGTAGGACATAGCCGCCGGCACCGTCTGCAAATGCTCCCGAGATCGGGGCTGGAGGACCATTGGTAATCGGACTTGTCGAAA
>CAYJNF010000204.1:2164-6970 GCA_964370915.1 uncultured Chitinophagales bacterium | reverse complement strand
ATCTCGAGCGACTGAAGGCGGTACTGGAAGCATGCACACATCCACTCCATCGAACTTTTGCCGGGTGTGTTCAGTGAGAAAGGTCATTCTCTTCATCGCTACAAGTCTTGATGGCTTCATTGCACGGAAGGATGGAACGATCGATTGGCTGTTCACCGACGACGATTACGGCTACAAGGAATTCTATGGCAGCATCGATACGACATTGACCGGAGGTGTGACGTACCGGGGGACACGCACGTTTGGCGAATTTCCTTACCCGGGAAAGACCAGTTTTGTTTTTTCGCGCAAGCCACCTGTGAACGATAGGAATCCGGTGAACTTCATCTCAAGCGATGTTGCCGAGTTTGTTCGCAGGCTCAAGCTGAAGACCGGCAAAGACATCTGGCTGGTTGGCGGCGGACAAATCAACACGATTCTCTTGAATGCAAAGCTGATTGACAAGATGGTAATCTCCGTTCATCCCGTGATACTCGGAGAAGGGATTGCGTTGTTCGGCGAGAGGCCGAGAGAGTCTTTCTTTGAGTTGACAGATCACAAGGCATACACGTCAGGTTTGATGCAGTTAACGTACACGACAAAGTCGGGATAGCAATCACGCGCTTATCCCCTTCCAGATTCTGCACTGCAAACTCTTCCTTGCAAGTCACCCCAAATCGCCATAGCTTTTAGGCGTGGTCGAATGGTGGGTTAAGCCTGCGACCAGAATTTCTCCTCAGTCCAAGAAGCAGCGCCCTGTCTCAATACACGCGAATTGCCATGAGATCTATTTCAATCGTTGCATTACTCCTGTACTCCGTATTTGCCATCGCTCAAACCACCACCGTCGGCGGAGTTGTGAGAGACAGCGTGACGCTCGCGACGCTTGACTCGGCGTGCATCGATATCGTCAACACCACCAACAGCAGTGAGCACTACACGGTGTTCACCAACAGTCTCGGCGTCTGGTTTCACACCTTCATCAGTAATGGTGTTGATGATCATGACGGACTTCCCCGCACGTTTTCTGTCGAACAAAATTATCCGAACCCGTTTAATCCTTCCACGAATATCAATTTCTTCGTTCGACAGACCGGAACTGCAAACATCCAGGTGTTCAACGTATTGGGGCAGCTGCTTGACTCGCGCAGCATGACGCTTACACCCGGCGGCTACAGCGTTCCCTGGACAAGCAAGGGTGCAGCTGGAGCATTGTTCTATTCTGTTGAGATGGATGGGCAGCGGCAGAGGAGAAAGATGATCCAGCTCGACGGGGGGGGAAACGGCGGACTCGGGAATGCAACACTGACACACGGCGTGTCGGCGTTGGCGAAATCGTCGCGACACACAACGAGCGACTATCGCATTACTGTTTCAAAGTTTGCCTACGAACCAGACTCAACAACGGTGCCGCTTGCCAACAATACGAACATCAATTTTCACATACAGACGATTCACCGCCGGGCATTTCTGATTGATCTGCATAATGATGTGATGGAGATTGTGGTTGGTGGCGGTTACCAGCTTGGGGTCCGTCACACCACACACCATTCGGACCTCCCGCGCTTCTTCGACGGAGGTGTGGATGCACAGATGTTCTCGATCTGGCCCAGCCCGACACAGTTTCCCACGACGGCGTATCAGCGCTCGATACAAATGATCGATTCGTTCGACGTGCAGGTGGCGCGCAATCCGTTGACATTCGCGCAAGCACGCACATCAACAGAAATCCAGCAGGTGAATGCCGACGGTAAATTCGCCGGGATCCTCGGTGTTGAAGGCGGCCACGCGATCCAAGATGATCTGAACAAGCTTATCGCATTGTACCAACGCGGCGCTCGATACCTTACGATCACCTGGAACAACAGTACGTCATGGGCCACTGCTGCAGCGGATGCGCAGTCGGCAACCCGCGGTCTTTCTGAGTTCGGCAGACAGGTCATCAGAACCATGGACTCGCTCGGGATGATCATCGATGTGTCGCACACAGGCATCAAAACCATCGAAGACATTCTGCAAACCACAACCAAGCCGATCATCGCAAGTCATTCCGGAGCCCGCGCGCTCCGCAATCATACGCGCAATCTTACCGACGCACAGATTGTTTCCATTGCCCAGCGCGCCGGCGTGATCGGCGTGGTGTTCTATCCTCCTTTCCTCTCCGCATCATCAACCGTCAACATCGATACCGTTGTTCGGCACATCGACTACATCAAGAATCTTGTGGGAGTTGACTACATTGCTATCGGCTCCGACTTCGATGGCATTGAAGTCACACCCGTTGGACTTGAAAATGTCACCAAGTTCCCAAGCCTGACATTGGCGTTGCTCCGACGCGGGTATTCATCAACGGACGTGAAGAAAATCCTGGGCGAGAACTACATGCGTGTATTCAGATCAGTGTGTCAGTAGAGAGGTCCGGCCTCAACGCGCAACAAGCGCAGAAGCGACTCCTCCGCCCACACGCCTCCCAAATCTGAAAGCAACTCTCCCAAAATTGCCAAATCTCATGTACGAAGTCTTCCAATTGCGTCAATTTGTGGGGATTCTGGAGGCACACATGTTGCGCCTTACAGATGAGACCGGAAAATTCCTATTGTTGAGTGTCTCACCATGCATGAGCTTTCGATAGCACAGGGCATCGTCGACATCGTGATGCAGTATGTTCCTGAGAATGATGCTCATCGCGTGAAGGCAGTCTTTCTCAAGGTCGGCGATCTGGCCGGCGTTGTTCCCGATTCTTTGGAATTCAACTTTACGGCGATAACCGCCGAGACTTCTTTAGAGAAAGCAAGGCTCGTGATTGAGCACATTCCGTATACGATTCGCTGCTCGCAGTGCGGGACAACGTCCACGCAAGAGATCGGCATCGTCATGTGCGCCACGTGTGGAAGCATGCAAACAAAAACCATCGGTGGAACAGAACTTCAGGTCACCGAGATTGAAGTGAACGATCCGGAGGAAATGTCATGAGCGTGATTACGATTGAACGAAAAGTGCTTGAGAAGAATGACGAGCTAGCACGTCAGAACCGCGCCGCATTCGCACAGCAGAATATCTTCACGATCAATCTGGTAAGCTCACCGGGCGCAGGCAAGACGAGCCTCGTGGAAAAGACTCTTGAGACGCTGAAAGGGAGGGTGAACATTGCTGTTGTTGAAGGCGACGTACAAACCGACTTTGACGCTCAACGAGTGGCGAAATACTCCGTGCCGGTTGTGCAGATTGTAACAAACGGCGCGTGCCATCTGGAGGCGAAGCTCGTGCAGGATGCGCTGCACAATCTGAATCTGACCGGCATCAATTTGCTCATTATCGAAAACGTCGGCAATCTCGTATGTCCTGCAAATTACGATCTCGGCGAGCATGTGAAAGTCGTTGTTGCCAGCACAACAGAAGGCGATGACAAACCATTGAAGTACCCGGCAATGTTCCGGAATGCATCGGTTCTCATTATCAACAAGACAGATCTTCTTCCCTATTTGAATTGCAGCATCGACGCACTCAAGCTGAACGCTCTGAGCATCAATCCCTCTCTTGAGATTTTTGAAACATCCTGTACGACCGGCAAGGGAATTGCACCGTGGTGCCGATGGCTTGAGAAGAGATCCGTCAAACAAAGCGACGTACCATGACAACGAGTACCACATCACGATGAGTCCATCAGAACCCAAAGCGACAGCCCATCCATCCGGAGATAACCGGTTCAAGCTTCTTGATCGAGCGATAACAAAACACAACGCAAACGGGAACGCGCTGATTGAAGTGCTTCACGCCGCTCAGGGAATTTTCGGTTATCTCGAAAACGATCTTCTCATTTATATTGCCCATAAGCTGAAACTCCCGCTTAGCCGGGTGTATGGCGTGGCGACCTTCTACCATTTCTTCCGGCTGAAGCCAAACGGCAAGCATGCGTTCGTACTCTGCACCGGAACGGCGTGCTACGTAAAAGGCGCGGGCGCAATTCAACACGCGGTCGAGCATCACTGCAAGACAAAGTTCGGCGAAACAACCCCGGACAAAAACATCTCGCTCATCTCCGCTCGATGTGTCGGATCATGCGGACTTGCGCCTGTTGCCGTGCTGAATAACGCCGTCGTCGGCAAGCTCACACCGGAGAGTGCATTGCTGCGAGTGAGGAAATGGGAAGAAAAACCTGAGAAGGTTCCGGCATGACACTCGAAGACCTGAATGAACTTGCTGAAAAGGAACGGGAACGTCAGAAGAACTACAAGAACCGTATTCTGTACTGCTCGGCAGCTGGCTGCGTTTCGTGCGGCAGTGACAAGACACGTGATGCATTCAAGAAATCACTGAAAGAAAAAGGACTCGACAAGGAAGTCGAGGTGCTGGGTACCGGTTGCATGGGCCTTTGCGGCGAAGGCCCGCTGGTCAAGGTTGGATCGGACGATTCGCTTTATCAGCGTGTTGACGAGAACGCCGCAATGCGGATTGTTGATGAGCATATTCTGGATTCCCGAAAAGTAGAAGAACATCTCATCAACACCGACGATCCATTCTTTGCCGCTCAAGTGAAGATTGTGCTGGAGAACTGCGGAAAGATCAACGCCGAAAGCATCGAAGAATATATCGCCGTCGGTGGATACCAGGGTCTTGCCAAAGCGCTCACGGAATTGAAACAGGATGAGGTTATTGACGAGATTCGAAAAAGCGGACTTCGCGGACGAGGCGGCGCAGGATATCCGACCGGATTGAAATGGGGCATCGTACGCAAGGCAAAGGGCGACCAGAAGTATGTTATCTGCAATGCCGATGAAGGCGATCCCGGAGCGTTCATGGACCGCAGTGTGCTGGAAGGAGATCCGC
>CAYJNF010000204.1:0-2064 GCA_964370915.1 uncultured Chitinophagales bacterium | reverse complement strand
GATGAAGGCGATCCCGGAGCGTTCATGGACCGCAGTGTGCTGGAAGGAGATCCGCATCGTATTCTTGAGGGGATGGCGCTCGCAGGGTATGCAGTCGGTGCGAGTCAGGGATACATCTACATCCGTGCAGAGTATCCGCTTGCCATCGAGCGGTTGAGGCTGGCAATCAAACAGGCAGAGCGATTGGGCTTGCTGGGCAATCGCATCTTCGAATCACAGTTCAACTTCAGAATCGATTTGCGCATCGGCGCCGGCGCGTTTGTGTGCGGCGAAGAAACCGCGTTGATCCGATCCATCGAAGGACGGCGCGGACGCCCGCGTCCCCGTCCACCCTATCCGTCCGAGAAAGGTTTGTTCGGCGCACCGACGCTGCTCAACAATGTCGAGACGTATGCAAACGTTGCCCCGATTATCAATCGCGGAAGTGCATGGTTTGCTGGGATCGGAACGCCGAAGAGCACAGGCACCAAAGTGTTTGCACTCGCGGGCAAGATCAAGAACACGGGACTCATCGAAGTGCCGATGGGCATACCGCTCCGCAAAGTTATTTTTGATATCGGTGGCGGAACTCCAGAGGGAACGGAATTTAAAGCAGCGCAAACCGGCGGACCATCGGGTGGCTGCATTCCCAACGACCACTTGGATATACCAGTCGATTATGAGTCACTCGCGACCGTCGGATCCATCATGGGAAGCGGCGGCATGATTGTGATGGATTCCGAATCGAGAATGGTCGACGTTGCCAAGTACTTCATGGAGTTCTGTGCCGATGAATCGTGCGGTAAATGTGTTCCCTGCCGTGTCGGAACGAAACACATCTATCTTCTGCTCGACAAGATTTCCAGCGGCAAGGGAACGCAGAATGACATTGCCCTGCTCGAAGAGTTGTGTGTGATGGTGAAGGAAACAAGTCTCTGCGGCCTCGGGCAATCGGCCCCGAACCCTGTGCTGTCAACGCTGCGCTTCTTCAGACATGAGTATGAAGAGCTGTTGAAACCCACGCTGGGCTTTGTGAGCGTTGATTCTGAGCGCAGCGAAGAATTTTAGTTTCTTCAGTTCTTCTGCAGTTGGGAGAAGTCACGTTCGTTGTAGCAGCGGGAAGTAGTGCAATACAAAATCATTTGTGAACAAATCAGCGGAGAATATCCTTCGCTCCGCTCAGGATGTCAACTATGGCAATCTTAACTCTCACAATCAACGGCGAGCACGTCAGCGGCAAGGATGACGAATCGCTGCTCGACATCGCCCGCCAGCATGATGTGCACATTCCAACACTCTGCCACCTCGACGGACTTTCGGACGTTGGTGCGTGCAGGCTCTGTTTGGTGGAAATCGAAGGGCAGTCAAAGCTCTTCCCCGCCTGCACGACAAAGCCGCAGGAAGGCATGGTCGTCCGCACAGACACCGAGCGTCTGAAAAAATATCGTCGCACGATCATTGAGCTATTGGCATCAGAAGGTAATCATCAGTGCGCAGTCTGTGTCGTGAACAATCATTGCGAACTTCAGAATCTTGCGTATGAAGTTGGCTTGCAATACGTTCGCTTTCCCTATCTCTACCCGAAAAAGGAACTCGACGCAACGCACGAGGATTTTGTCATCGATAGAAACCGCTGCGTCCTGTGCACGCGTTGCGTCCGAGTATGTCATGAAGTGGAAGGCGCTCACACGTGGGATATCGCGGGCCGCGGCATCGACTGCACAATCATCTCCGACCTGAACCAACCGTGGGGAACATCGGCAAGTTGCACATCATGCGGCAAGTGTGTTCGTGTCTGCCCGACAGGCGCATTGTTTGAGAAGGGCCAGACTGTCGCGGAGATGGAGAAGCAGCGTGATTTTCTGAAGTACATTGTCCACGCCCGCCAGAAGCGCGAGTGGGTTGCGGAACAAATTGAAGAGGAATAGAAATAGAATTGACCATTGACTATTGATCGTTGACAGTTGATCGTTAACTCATAGTCAATGGGCAACGGTCAATGACTAATTGTGAACGGTGAATTCTTAATTGTGAATTTGGAGAACATGAAACCAAGAGTCGCTACGGTTTGGCTCGGGGGATGCT